>NZ_BAAHWX010000005.1:0-108850 GCF_054784995.1 Paucilactobacillus salsurae
GGTTGATGATGTTTTGTTTGAATTCTTTGTCGTAACGAGTTGGCATGTAAAAATTCCTTCCTTTTGAGAGACGATTTATTCATTATACGCTCTCTTAAAAGTTGTCTCAGGAATCAGCTTACATCCACCTTGATTGTCATAGATTGAATAATTAACAACTGTCGATTTTTGAACTGTTTCAAACGAATGTTGTTGCAAAAAAGAATCAATATTATCTAAATCATTACGAATCGTTCTTTGAGAAACTCCAAATAATTGGATAATATCATCCAAACTGACACTATTTTTTTCACACAACAACTTCAGTATTAATTTGCTCCTTTCATTTAACATGAGTGCGCCCCCTCAACTTATATTATTGATTATTGCAACTTCCAAATGAAGTTTGCTTTTTTTCCAAAAAAAAGAAAGCATTTGAGCTTTTAATTTTACTAAATAATTGGTATACTTTGTTATTTATTACAAAAACAGTATTATTGTAACATATTTTTATATTGGTATATTAAAATCAGCACAAAAAAAGAATTAGAAATAAATTCTAATTCTTTTTTATTTATTTAAGTAGATAACTCAAAAAATTATCCCAAAAACTTGCATAGTAGGTCCAATTAATAAATGCTTCGGTTCCCCAATGAGGTGCAAAATCTGAGGTAAATACTCCAGCTTTACCGCTGCCATAATTTTGAAAAGCTATAAATGGATCTCCATTGATCGTTGCTACTATTTCAGCATCAGGCTTGACAACTGTCTTATTGTAGCCTAAAAATTTCGGCCATTCTTCAGCCAATCCTGCAAAAATTTCATGCTCTGTAATTTCAGGTTTTATACCTTGTGGCATTTCAATGCGATCATCTTTTCCTAAACATTCAACGGGCAGCACCTTGGCAAGTACTGTTTCTTCGTACCTGCTAGAACCATTAATACCTGAAAATGCCATGTATCCGCCAATCATGACTAATTTGCCACCATTTTTAACATACCTTTCAATAAGGTCTAGTTTGTTATCTTCAACCTGACTCGTATTAAATGTTTTATCTGATACTAATAACGTATTTGAACCAATATCAGATAAGATTATGACATCGAACTGGTCCAAAGTTTTACCATAAAGTTCAAAGTCATACTGAATTCGATGATTCGGAATATGGATTAATTGATATCCTTTAGATTCAACGGCATTTTGAAACCATCTAATGCCTTCTTGGTAGGTTGTGGTCGTAAAAGAATCAAATCCCTTTTGATGAATCGAATGAATCGTCCAACTTTCACCTAATAACAGAATTTTTTTAGTCAAATTATTATCCTCCTAAATTATCTTTGTTGAAGCGCGGATTCTCGTTCGACTAATTTAACTGACAGAGTTTTTTCAAAAATTGATTGATCATCAATCGTTTTCAAGATGCCTGCGACAGCTTGCTTACCAAGTTCAAAAATATCTTGTTCAATGGACGTTATGGCTGGCTGGAATATTTCATTGAAAATTGTATTGTCATACCCAATAATGGAATATCTATCGTTTATTTTAATATGCTTTTCGTTAAAATACTTAATTACACCATAAAGCATCAAATCACTAGTAGAGAATAACGCTGTGATATTCTCATTACGTTCAATATTCTTTGCAGCTGTAATACCACTTTGAATATCGTAATGGCCTTTAAAAACAAGATTAGCATCATAATCGACGTGGTACTCATTTAATGCCTTTTTATAACCTTTTAAACGACCTTCAGAGTTAACATAACCAGTATCTCCTGTAATAATGGCTATCTTTTGATTACCATGATTCAATAAATATTTGGTTGCTAGGTAACCCCCTAGTTCATTATCAAAATTAATTTGATTAATTTTTAAATTACTGTTGGCATTTACAAGTACATACGGTACATCAATTTTTGATAAAAATGATTCAACTTTTTTCTGTCCCTTGCTGTAGAGGTCATTAGAAGGCACCAATAATAGTCCATCAATTCCTTTATTAATCGCCATATTGACCAATTTGTTTTCTAATTCATGATTATCGTTAGAATTAAGAATTAATGTAAAGTAACCACTATTCACTAACTTGTTCGTGATTACGTTAATTAAAGACGCGTAAAATGGATTAGTTATATTAGGAACGATAAGCGCAATTGTTTTTGATGTACTTTTTGCTAAAGAAACTGCAGAAAAATTTTGTACATAGTGGTATTTTTGCGCAAGTTCTTTTATTTCTTGTTTTTTTTCTTTTGAAATTCTTGATTCTCGGTCATTTAACACCAGAGAGACTGTTGTCATAGACACTCCAGCCATCTTGGCAATATCTTTCATCGTAATTTTCATAATCATCGCAACCTCGTCATTCAGACTCATTACAATAATTATAACAAATATTAAATAACACCATTTATAAATGTCGAAACATCACGAATGACCTCATCGTGATTCGTAATATGATAAATATGAGCACCGCCACGATATCGAATTTCTTTGACAAATCCAGGTATATCCTCAAACCTTTTAGTAGCTTCTTTACCGGCCTCATCCACTTCGCCAGCTATTACTAGAGTTGGAGTTTTAATAAATTTAAGACGATTCTCTGCATCCCAGTCTGCCAAATTACCGGTATTCACAATAGGCTCAGCAGTTCCCCACATATAATCATATGTAGTGCCATCATTATTCATTTCTTGAGCTGAATGTTTTAAATAACTGGGTTTTTCGTTTTCTGGAATATTTTCACAAAACTTGAGCGTATACAAATCAACCGCTTCATCGACTAAAGTTTGATCAACTTTTTCACCTTCATTTAACCGCCTAAATACTTTAGCATATCGATCAGGTAACTGATTATACAACCGTTTACCAGCTTCTTCCCAGCGTTTCATTGCCGACGGACATGATGATAAGATTAATTTTTCAATTTGATCATCGTGTTTAATTGCATACTCTGTTGCTAGCACGCCGCCCCATGAATGACCCAAAATAATTACTTTTTTTAAATCAAAAAAAGCAATTAAATTTTCTAACTGTTCCACAAATGGTTCAACCTGCCAAAAAGATTTTGGTTGATGGACCAAATGTGAAGATCGGCCACAGCCAATTTGGTCGTAGTGGATCACTGATCTACCAGTAACAGTTAAATCAGTATAAGGCAACATATAATCGTGTCCCGCACCCGGACCACCATGCAATACAATAATAGGGGCTCGATCATGTAAAACTGATGGGTTCGTAATTCTATACCAGGTTCGATAATTATCCGTAAAAAAATCACCAGTTAGTATTTCTTCTTTTGCCATATATAATATCTCCTTTCTAAATTAAATAAACATTCCAACAACTGTTGCTGACAAGCAGCTAACTAGAAAAGAACCTAGTAGAAGCTTCAGTAAATTATTGCTCAATACCGATGCCATCTGTTTATTTAGTGTTGAAACAACTGCAACAATCATTCCTACAGATGCAAAATTAGAAAATGAAATTAAAAATACTGATATTATACCCAATGACTTAGCACTAATAGTTGAACTCACTTTTGTTAAATCTGTCATGGCAACAAATTCATTCGTCAATAATTTGGTCATCATAATGCCACCCACACGGGACGCATCTGCCCAATCAACACCCATTAAGAAAGCAAGTGGTGAAATTGCAATTCCGAGCCAACTTTGTAGTGAATGACCAGTTAACCAGCTTGAAATACCGTTCAATAACGCAATTAATGAAATAAATGCCAACAACATTGGAATAATACTAAGGACAACGTTGAATCCATCTTGGGTATATTCTAGCAACGTATCAAAGAAGCCCTTCTTTTCTTCTTTTTCATCAACTTGTAAATCAAATTGCCCAGGCGTGTAAGGATTGATCAATGTCGTAATAATAAACACACCAATCATATTTAAAAAGATTCCAATAATAACAAACTTTGGCGGAACCATCTTCATGTATGCGCCAATAACTGTCAAATCAACAGTTGATAAAGTCATCGCACCAATTGTATACATGGTTCGTCGATCCAATTTATGCAAAATGTCTTTTAGAGATACATACACAGGTGTCATACCTAAAATTAATGAACTAACCGCAGTGTATGATTCAACTTCGCCAAGATGTAATAATTTATTAAATAGGAGTCCGAAAATTTTAATCACAAATTGCAGAATTCCAAAATATTTCAAAATTCCAATTAAAGAACAAATGAAAACCATAGGTAGAAGTCCTTGGAATAGAAATGCTTGAAGAGTACCCGATTTTGCAACTGGTTCCTTGAAGACAAATTCAATTCCCTGCGCAGCATATGCCATCAGTTGAACAAACCCTGCTGCAATAGCTTTTAAAATCATTGTACCGAATGTTGTATGCAAAAGTACAAAACAAACTAATAACTCTAAAATAAATAAAAAGGCAACTTTTTTTAAATATTTAGGTACAGATCCTCTGTCAAAACTAAAAATCCAGCAAATAGCAAAAATTATCAAAATTGCTGCAATCGGTCGCACAAGAAACATAATAAACCTCCAATCATTTTATAAAACAAAAAAACTTTAGATAAAGCGCTTTATCTAAAAAGAATATTACCATACCAATTTAATTTTGAAAAGCTACTATCTGTAATAAATTGTTTTTTTGTTATTTATTATTGTTAAAAACACGATTAAATCGCCTTTTAATAGACATTTTAATCTAAAAATTATTCACAAAATCATATATTGACTTGCTATACCAATTTAGAAAGAAATTTGTTACATTTAAATCTGAAATCAGCAACAACTGTATATTTTCAAATCACAATTATTTATTGAATTTCAAATTTTTTCAAAAATATTTTTCAATTGGTATATTTCGATTGTTACTAGTAAAAAACAATTAATTGAATTTGGACCTTAATTGGTCTAGCAATATCCTTTGAACATTTAAAAAATCGTCACATTTTATTCACAAACTCCTGTTAATATAATAATCGTAGCAAGGGCAAGTATTCCTGTTACGACATAAACCTATATTTTTCAATTACTCCTCCCAATAGTAACCGAAAAATAGTTACGAAATCCCCCCAAGATTTTCGTAATACTCCTCAAAAGATGGCTTCCCCGCCATCTTTTTTTGCATTCAATTAACATATATTTCACAAACAAATTAATTTTTTAATTTATAAATATATTTATATAGGTATTGCTTTTTATATTTTTTAGACTTTTAAATGCTTTTAAATCAACATTCAAAAGACATTTGTATACTTAGTGTTAGTTATTTTATTAAAATTAGATTAGATAATGATGAGAAAATGTATTGACTTTTTAATTATTATGAAATATTGTGAACAAGTAAACGTTTGCAAATTATTTAATATTAATTGAATCGAGGAATCGAACATGAAATATGACTATCAAAATAAAGCAGTAATAATTACCGGTGGTGCCAAAGGGATTGGCTACGAAGTAACCAAAGGTGTTATTGAGGGTGGCGGAAAAGTAGCACTTCTCGATATCGATGATGCTTCTGCAGAAAAAACGGCTGCAGAATTTCCTGATAAGATTAAAACCTATCACGTCGACCAATCAGATCGCCAAGCCGTTAACGATACTTTTGCTCAAATCATCAAAGATTTTACAAAAATTGACGCATTAATTAATGTGGCGGGTATTATTAGTGCAAAACCGTTTGATGAGCTGCCTCCTGAAGAATGGGATCGTACGCTTAAAATTAATTTAACCGGTCCATATAATACTGTTCATGCTATTTGGGAACACTTTAAAAATAACGGTGGTGGCCGAATTGTTAATGTTTCATCTGTTGCTGGCAAAATCGGAGGTGGGTTGCTAGGAACAGTAGCTTACGCATCCTCAAAAGCTGGTCTTAACGGATTTACAAAAGCCATTGCTAAAGAAGGCGGTAAATATGGCATTTATGCAAATGCGGTTGCGCCTTCATTTACCCATACATCTATGACAACTTCTCTATCTGAAGATCCAGTAAAAAATAAAAAAGTAATTGGTATTATTCCACTGGGTCGGCCAGCTGAACCTGTTGAAATTGCACAGATGATTTTATTCTTTGGTTGTGATGCTGCTAGCTTTATCACTGGTGAAATTGGTGATGCTGATGGTGGCGTCGTTATGGATGGTTAAAAAGGAGTGCATAGTTATGGCTGAAAACTCAACTACAATGCCAGCAAAGAAAAAACATTTTTCAATTCCTGGCGGAAATATCATTATTCCAATGTTCATTGGCGCATTAATTAACTCATTTTTTCCTTCTCTGTTAAAGATCGGTGGTTTCACCACTCCTCTTGCGCAAGGATCTGGCGCTTTGGTTGGTGCCTTTCTGTTCGTAATTGGGGGGACCATTTCATTTAAAGCAACGCCAGCTGCAGTAAAGCGAGGGGGTACAATCATCCTTACTAAGGTGATTGTCTCTGTTGCCTTAGGATTATTGGTTGGTAAATTGTTGAATAATAACTTTCTAGGACTTAGCGCATTAGCAATTATTGGTGCAATGTCTGGTGCTAATAATGCAATGTATGCAGGTATTGTTCATGATTTTGGTGATGAAATTGATGAAGCTGCGGTTGGTATCACTATTCTAAGTGTTGGACCTTACGTCACAATGATTGCTTTAGCTTCTTCAGGTTTAGCAACATTTTCGATTGTTACTTTAATCGCAACCATTTTGCCATTATTAGTTGGCATGATTTTAGCTAACCTCTTTCCAGCAGTCAAAAAGATTTTAAATGATGGCATGAATGCTTCCATTGTCGTTGTTGGATTTGCACTGGGTTGCACAATGAATTTTCAACAAATCTTTGTCAGTGGTTTATCTGGCATTCTACTAGGTGTGATTGTCACTCTTGTGGGTGGATTTTTCACAATTTGGGCAGATCGTTTAACTGGTGGTTCAGGTGTTGCTGGGGCTGCAATTTCTAGCTGTGCAGGTGCTAACATGGCAACACCAGCTGCATTAGCAGCCGTGGACGCCAGTTACAAAGCAGTAGCTGCCACTGCAACGGCGCAAATTACTGCCGCTGTTGTTGTCACTGCAATTTTGACGCCCATGTTAACGGCATGGATCGCTAGACGCAATAAAACCAAAAAAGTGCTCAAAGCCCAGAACACATCAACAAATGCTGTTTAAAGCAACTTATTAACTTTTTTATGACAACCATTGCATCTTCAAAAAACGCCTGATCAAAATCAAGCGTTTTTTTGTACTCTCAAACACGTTATAATGGACTTGTTCTTAACTAACAACAAACGAGGTTAGATAAATGGAACTTTACTATGACTATTTACATTATGAAACACATCGCTTTTTAATTGTCTGCAGTGTCAATGGATTGAGTTTCGTTGGTACACCAGATGCTGACCTTGAGGAACTTGACCAGTTTATTAGAAATGCACAATTAATTAAGAATGCAGAACATGTTGGCCGCGCTAAGGATCAAATTACTGAATATTTCAATGGCACTCGCAAAAAATTTTCATTACCACTAGATGCTGAATTCGGCACCCCACTACAACAAAAAGTATGGCGCACGTTACCAGAAATTCCGTACGGACAAACAATAACCTACAAAGAACTTGCAGCTAAAGTGGGGCATCCAAAAGCAATTCGTGCAGTTGCGAGTGCGGTAGGCCGTAATCCTTGGATGTTAGTAGCACCTTGTCACCGTGTTATGAGAAGTGATCATGGCCTTGGTGGCTTTCGTGGTGGCCTGCCATTGAAACGAGCCTTATTGAAAATGGAACAAGATCAGCAACCAGTCACTTTTTAACTTAACTAGGAGGATCCTCATGCAATTTAACAGTCCAAATACCCCAGATGATGGCTTTTTAAACGTTCAAGCGCTTGATTCCGATATCTTTATCGATCTGCGTTATGCAACTAATAACAATTTTACTGGGCAAATAATCTATGATTTTGATACCGCTATTGCACGAGCCGGTACAGTCCGCAAACTTACTAAAGCAAGTAAAATAATCAAAGAACAAGGGTTTCGACTAAAAATCTGGGATGCCTATCGTCCTGTTTCTGCTCAAAAAAGATTATTTGAAGTATTTCCTGATCCAACTTGGGTGTTGAAACCTAATCCAAATGCTAGTCATCAAAAAGGGGTTACATTTGATCTAACTCTTTGTGAGCCTGATGGCACTGAAATTCCAATGCAAAGCAAGTTTGATGAATTTAATGACAAAGCAAAGCGTAATTATCCTCGTAAACCCTATCAAGAGCACAATTATCGCATTTTAAATGACGCTATGACTGAAGCTGGATTTGTTGGTTACAGTGAAGAATGGTGGGACTATCGGGACGCTGACATGGACAGTTATGGTCCTGCAAATGCTAATCCGAGTGACTACAAATTATAGCATTCCTAGACATCCGCAGAGATGTCTTTTTTTATGGTTTATCATGCTATAATAATGCTAATTTAAAGTGAGGTGACGAGATGTTTTGGCATGGACTATGGGAACGACTATTAGCTATTTTTGGTATTGAAATCAATCAACGAAAAGAATATCAGCAAAATGGCCTGCAAATTGCGACTTCAATTGGCATTGTTATCATTGGTTTAACCGATAAACAAAAAGACGAATTAGGCGAAATTAAAGCAATCCGAGCACCTCAAATTAGAAATCAAGTTAAACAAAACGACCCTCTTTTTACCGTAGAAGGCGGACAAAGAGTGGTTACATTTTCTTCTCCAGTCACCGGTGAAATCTTAGCAGTTAATCCCCTCATCAAGAAACAACCACGAGACATTCGCTACTCAAGTTGGATTATCAAACTTCGTAGCTAACGTCTTTAACCAATCGAGCTCTAATCAATTAGTTTTTGACATTATCATGGTATAATAAGATCGGAATAATATGGAGGGTGAAATTATGAATTCATTAAAGAAATTTTGGTATAGGTTTCTTAATTTATTATTCGGTGGCGGTAAGACAACCGCTTATGACCGAGACGGCATGCACATTTCAGAAACCAATGGCGTCTTAACGGTGAGTTTATCAGACAATATTATGCAAGAAATTGGTGAAATTTCGTTTATTCAAACCCCTGACATTAATGATCAAATTAAACAAGGTGATCAATTGCTAGACGTTGAAGGTGGCAAAATGGTAGAAACTTTTGCTGCGCCAGCCAATGGTAAGATTACCGATATTAATGATGCCATTTTGAGTGACCCAACTGCTCTTGCTGATCAATCCGATTGGCTGGTTAAAATTCAAACTGCTTCATAACAACACGAAAAGCGCTGAACAGTATTTAAACTGTTCAGCGCTTTTTTAATTCAAAAGTGGCGTAGTACCTTTGACAGGCACCACGCCACTTTCACTCGGAATTAACCTATTTAAATCGCACGATTTTCTCTTTTGAAATACTTCTTTTCGGCTGCTTTTCGAGCAGCAACCGCATCGTCGTAGTTTTCAAAAGATTTCAGCAAGACATAGTGCCCTTCATAATACAGTCGGGCCAGCCAACGTTTTGTGCGTTTATCCTTAGAAACACCGATCACTCCACTTCGATTACGTGAACTAATGTTGATTGAGGAAAAAATGATCCCATTTTGATTACTCAATCCATCTGCATTTCCTTGATATTTGACAAACCGTTCGTCATTTGTGAATCTCTTCCGGCCGATATCTTTGCGTAAACAACCACAGCTACGCGTACTTTTATGGCGCAAGCGATAGGCGCTCACAACGGTTGTGTTGCCACAATCGCAGTTGCATAGCCATAAAATATCACCACTGCTTTGTTTATCAACTGGGCGGAGTGCGACTAGTCGGCCAAAACGTTGACCTTTAATATCAATCCCCCGATAAATCTGATTTTCTTTTGTCATAATAATCTCCTCTTTTAAGGGACAAAGACGCGGATTACCATTAACCCTTATGTTAAAAATGAAGTGCCAGATATACTACACTGGCACCTCATTTTTAGCATAGTCGATCATCAAAATTCGTCGATTTTATCAATCGTAGAATTTAATGGTTCGAGTTATTAAGCAACAACCTTCATGTCAACAGAGTCGACAGTTGAATAGTCGCTTCCGTGAGCTTCAAGTGTAATTGTATCGCCAACTTTGGCAATACCTGCAAGATAAACTGTAGTACTCTTTTGGCCAGTTAATCCACCAGCACTATTAACTTGCGTGCCATTCACTCTAATGATGATATAGCTAACGTCACCTGAGATAGCAACTTTTTCAAAGGCATCGCTCTTACTATTACTGTATTCTTTGTCAGAAGGCGTAATTGTTCCCGTGACAGGTGTCTTAGGAGTTTCAGTTAACTTAACTTCTGTGTGAGCAAGTTGTTTGTAATTTGCTGAGTAAGCGTTCAAGTAAACCTTATCAGTAGTCTTCAAATTGTTCTTACCAACATAGTATTGAACATCATTTGAAGTAAAGCTTCCGGCACTTGAAACTTCCTTGCCATTAACTTCAAGTTTCAAGTAACTAACGTCACCTTCAACCTTAGCTGAAATGTAATCGTCATCCGTCACATTGTACGTGTTGGCAGTAACGTTACCTGTTTCAACATCTGAAGACAATGGAACAGTTTGAGTGTTTTGTAATGTGTAATCAGGTGTGTAACCTTCGATGGTTACTTTTTCACCTGGTTGGATACGTTCTGGTCCAACCCATACTGAGAATTTGCCGCCGTTAAATGTTCCACCATTGGCAACTACTTGACCGTCAACATAAACCTTGGCGTAAGAAATGTCACCAGTGTATGAACCTGTAACAGTATCACCACTAGTTACGTTGTAAGTGTCAACGCCAGTGATAGCACCTGAAGTTTGGCTATCTTGAGTCTTAACTTCTGCAGTGTCTAAGATGCGGTGATTGGCATCGAAGGCTCGGATTTGAACATAGTCACCCTTTTGAATGAAGGCGCCCTGTGCCCAGAATGTGAAGTCGCCGTTGGCAAATGTTCCACCAGAAGCACCCTTTGGTTCACCATTAACAAGTAAGACAGCTGAAGTAACATCACCAGTGTATGTTCCCTTCAAGTCAGCAGAACCAATTGTGTAAGTGCCTGGCTTGATTCTTCCATCGGTTGTTGGAACCGTTACGGTCACATCAGTGGAGTCTAAGAATTTACCATTCTTGTCATAAGCATTTAAGGTAACTTTTTGATTACCATTAACTGTATCCTTAGCCCAGAATGTGTAAGTTCCATTGGCAAATGTTCCACCCTTGATACCAGTTGGTTGACCATCAAGGAGTAATTCAGCATAGGCAATTTGGCCTTTGTAACTACCTTAAATAGCGTCGTCACCTACGTAGTATTCTTGAGCATCAATCAATCCGTAAGTAGCAGGAGCTAAAACATTAACTGTAGCTGTATCAAGTAATTTACCCTTAGCATCGTATGCTTGGATGCTTACTTTGTCGCCAGTCTTAACAACATCTTTTGCCCAGTATGTGAATGAGCCATTGTCGTAGAATAAACCACCATTACTTACTGGAGCACCATTAACCACTAATGAAGCATGATCAACGTCGCCAGTAAATGAACCTGAGATGTTGTCTGCACCTTCTGTGTAGTCTTGTGGCATAATCTTGCCTTGTGTGGCAGGAGCACTAACTTGAACGTTCTTAGTATCTAATAACTTACCATCTTTATCGTAAGCTTGGATTTGAACATTGTCGCCAGTCTTAACGGTATCTTTTGCCCAGTATGTGAATTGGCCATTGCTGTAGAACAAACCACCGTTGCTTACTGGTGCGCCATTGATTACTAATGAAGCATGGTCAACGTCGCCAGTAAATGAACCTGTGATGTTATCATTACCAACAGTGTATGGAGCTGGTGAGATTGTACCAACAGTTGGAGCAGCAACGATTGTAACTTGTTTGCTGTCTAATTGCTTGCCATCTTTATCAAAGGCAATAATTTGAACATTGTCGTTAGCACTGTTGATTGAACCTTTAGCCCAGTATGTGAATGAGCCGTTGTTGGTGTAGAACAATCCACCATTGCTTACTGGTGTACCATTAACAACTAATTGTGCATGATCAACATCGCCAGTGAATGTTCCTGAGATGTTATCTGTACCAACTGTGTAAGGTGCAGGTGTAACTGTACCAGCAGTTGGAGCTGCGATAACGTTAACTGGAACTGTGTCAAGGACACCGTTTGAAGCAGTTAATGAACGCAATTCAACTTTGTCAGTTAATTTAATGTTTGTACCAGTTACAGGGAATGTGAAGACACCGGCAGCAAATGAACCACCCATGATACCTGTGTATTCACCGTTGATGAAGAGTTGTGCTTTAGCAACGTCGCCATTGTATGTTCCAGTAATTGATGAGCTACCAACAACATAGTCATTTGGTTGTAATGAACCGGAAACTACTGAGGCAACTGGAACAGTAACTGTACTGCTCAAGTTATTGATGTCTTCGATTGCGTAGCCAGCATTTGTAACGATGCTTGCTAACTTAGCTTTACCATTGTTACTTAACATGTAAGTTTGTGTGGTTGAGCCATCAGCATTAGCAACTTCGTTACCAGTTGGTGTTAAGTCGCCAGCACCTAATGTAACGATTAAATTAACGCTTTGACCGTCAACTGGTGTAACTGTGATTGCAGTAGCTGCGTTAGCATCTAAGGCTGCTTGCATTGTTTGACCCTTTGTACCAGTAATTGGTTTCAAAGTAGCGCTAGCAACATCTGTTGTTACATCTTCAGTGACTGTTCCACCTAATGCAAGAAGGGCTTTATCAACATCATATTGTGAAGCATTTGGATCTGCAACGGCTGCTTTAGCATCAGATAATGCTGTTGCATCAACGTTTTGAATTGTACCAGCATCTGCTTGAGCAATTTGATCCTTCAAAGCTGTCTTATCAACATTTTGGTAAGCAACAACTGTAGTTGAATTTGTGCTTTGGTTGAAGACAACTGTGTTTGTTTGGAATGCTTCCTTAACAAATTGTCCAGCAACGGCACCGGCTTGAGCCAAATCAGGGTCAGTCCATGTCATTGGGAAGGCAACAGCAATGCTACCACCACCGATAGTTCCATCAATGGCATCTTGGATAGCATCATCAACACCGTTAGCAATTTGGTTAACAACAGTACGGATACCACCTGAAATTGTGCTTGTCAATGTCTTTGAAGCGGCATTCAATGCACCAGTAATGACATTACCAAACATGTTGTAAAGACCGTTGCTTGAGTTAGCAGCTTTCAATACTTCAACTGGTGTCATGCCATCATATTGTTGAAGACTGACACTGTCTTCGCCAGGTACATATTGGTATGCAACGTTTCCAGCAAATACGGCATCTAAGGCATCAGCAATACCAGTTGACCAACCTGAAACATATGATTTAATCATGTTAGCGATTGATGTGGCAACACCATCTTCTGAGTTAGCTGTGAAGACAGTTCCTTGAGTTGTCAAACCAGTTGTCTTGTCAGTAAATGTTTGTGTTTCTGAATTAACATCAACAAGTGATGTTGCAGCAACACCATTAGCCATTAATGTGTCACCGTAGTTATTTAATTGATCGATTTGATCAATAATGTGTTGTAATTCGGCTTTGTAAACAGCTGAGAAACCATTAGTATCGATTTGAGCGATACCAGTAATACCAACTAAGCCATCAACAATAGTACCAACACCATTGATTAAGGCGCTACCACCTTGACCAAGAACAGTACTGATTCGGCTGATTCCTTGGGTAACAAATGATGTAATGCTTTGCATAACGTCTTTGTTCAAGGTAGTTGTATAAACAGCAACGTTGTCTAATTGTGTACCAACAGCGTAGTCTGCAGCGTTCTTAGCTTTGTTACCGTAGTTATCATTAACGATACGGAATTGTTCATGAGTACCGTTACCATTGGAATCTTCCATTTCGATAGTAATCCCAACAGAAGTTTGTTCGATAACGCGCCATGAGCCAATTTTTACTGAGTTAGCGATGTTAGCTGGACACCAACTGAAGCACCGTTAGTTGTGTCACCAATAGTTGAAAGATCAATACCTGATGTTGTTCCGTTGGTATAGATAATACCGTAACGAGTTTGCACATCGTCAGCATTTGAACTAACAGCATTTTGATCATTTAATTGATCTTCAGTTGTTGTTTTTTCTTTAGCAGCTGAATTGACACTTTCAAAAGACATATCTAACTTGTCATTCTTAACAGCAACACCTGAGTTAGCTGAACCGTTATCAGGGGCTGTTCTTGCGCCACCATAAACAGTGCTGTAACCCTTCATGTCACCGCCACGAACTTGGGTGTTATTTGCTGTGTCAATTAAGGCACCGGCTTTAGTAGTATCGCCAAGTTGAGCAGTTGTACTGTTTTCAGCTTGGGCAGTATTACCATTACCAAACAGGTTTGTACTAATAAGTGCTTTACTAGTATCTGTTTGATCAGTTGTACCTGATGGTGCATTAACAGGTTGTGCTTCGGTATTTTCAACAGTTGGTGTAACTTGTGATGTAGCAGGGCCTGTTGATGTCAGCGTTGCTGATGAAGAAGCAGCTGCTGTTTGTGTTGTTGTAGGAGTTGTATCAGCGTGTGCTGCTACATTAGAAAATGCAATACCTGCACCTAATGAGAATGTAGCAATACCTGCGTACAGCCAGAACTTACCTGCCTTGTACATCCGATAGTGAAGGGACGTACTTTCATTTCTTAGTGCCAATTTACGATTATTCTTGGACAAATTTTTTGTACCTTTGGACATAAACCCATCTCCTTAAAATATCAATAGTAATTCGCGAAATATATCGTTTAAAAATATATTTTGGTTATAAAAACGTCGTATGCTCGCACCTATTCGAGCAGAAAACTAAAATCTATACCCCTTTTTCGCGTTTGTAATACAAATATACCATTAGTCCTTTTTTTGTAAACAGCCTAAACTATTCGCTATTTATTTTCATAAATATCCACAAGTTAGAAATGCCTTTCTGATACGGTTTTCCTTGATATATTACAAAAATGTTACATCGTATTTTCATGGACAAAGCTAATTATTCATATTTTTGTGTATTGTTTTTTGGGTCTAAAACTTTAAGTTGACGCAGTTCACTCTAAAAATTTATTGAAATACGTTATTAAATACTGAAATTTAACAAACTAAATATATGATCATCTAAATTTTTGTGTAACTTCAAGTTTATATTGATTTCGTTGCCATTTTAAATCCCAACTTTTCCATTAGTATATTCAATGCACTGTTAATGTATAAATAACCATTTTATAGTTTAATGAATTTTGTAAAGTGTCACTTAAATCTTCTAATAGATGAACTGTAGGCCTATACAAGCGAACCATCAAATTTGCATATATTCACACTGGCATTAAGGTACAAATTAAACTTGTGGATTAATTATTAAAATACTTTTTTTCAGCATCCTTACGGGCTGCAACTGCATCTTCAAATTTTTTGAAGGCCTTAGCTAACACGTACTTGTGATGTAGCATTAATCTGGCAACCCATACTTGTTGCTGATCATCAAAAGAGACGCCCACGACACCACTTTTATTTTTTTTGCCAGGGTGCATTGAGTTTTTCATTCTTTTATTGGCACCAACCAAATTATGATAATTACCCATTTGTTCCAAAAAGGCTGGATTTTTGCTTATTTGCTTTCTTGCTCTTTCTTTTCTCAGACAACCACAGCTTTGCGTTCTACCACTTCTCAGCAGATAGGCATCCACAACTGACTTGTTCCCACAAGAACACTGACATAGCCATAAAATATTGCCATTACTTGTATTGTAACCTGCTGGTTCCAAAGCAGTTAATCTCCCAAAGTGTTGCCCCTTTAAGTCATGCATATAACTACCTCCCAAAAATTTGTTAATACCCTTTATTAATAGAAGTGCAGAAACTTTTTTTATTTTTATTAACTACTTATCAACGTATAATATAAGTTTTCAAATTACAATTTGTTTCTGTACAAGGCGGATAATGTTTCTCATTTCCCTTTGTATACCAATCATTCACCCGATTTTAGAAAACTGGATCAAGTTATTGATTGCAACAAAAAAATCCATCCGTATTTGGATGGATTTTTATTTACGATTTGAAACGGTCCGTACGAGACTCGAACTCGTGATCTCCTGCGTGACAGGCAGGCGTCCTAAACCAACTAGACCAACGGACCAAACTCAATATCGTTAATTATATCGGATTGACGGGGTGTGGGCAACGTTTTTTCAAAAAAATAACTGGTATTTTCTACCAGTTACTTCATTATATGGTCTTGCTAAAATTTATTTATAATTTGGTGCGGCTTTGGTAATCTGCACATCATGTGGATGTGATTCTGTTAAGCCGGCATTCGTAATTTGCACGAATTGGGCGTCATCAATTAAGGTTTGAATGGTTTCAGCACCAACATAACCCATTCCTGAGCGTAAGCCACCGACGAGTTGGAAAATAATGTCCGAAACATCGCCCTTATATTCAACCCGCGCTTCAATTCCTTCTGGCACGAGCTTATTTGCTTCGTTCACGCCACCTTGAAAGTAGCGATCAGAAGAACCATGTGATTGTGACATAGCTGCCATTGAGCCCATGCCACGGTATGATTTATATTTCTTACCATTGTCTTCAAAAATTTCACCGGGTGCTTCAGTGGTGCCTGAGAACATGCTACCAAGCATGACGGCATTTCCACCAACAGCCAGGGCCTTAACGATATCTCCTGAGTACTTAATCCCACCATCAGCAATAATCGTCTTCCCATATTCACGAGCAACCGCAGCTGCATCATAAATGGCTGTAATTTGGGGTACGCCGACACCAGCGACGACACGCGTCGTACAAATTGAACCTGGTCCAATTCCAACTTTCACAACATCGACACCAGCATCATAGAGCGCCTTAGTTGCTTCACCAGTGGCAACATTACCAGCAATTAAGGTTGTGTCTGGAAAATGATCGCGAATTTCTTTGATTTTACGGAGCACACCGGCTGAGTGGCCATGAGCAGTATCGATAACAATGGCATCGACACCAGCTTTTAACAAGGCTTCAGCACGTTCAAAGGTATCACTAGTAACCCCAACTGCAGCAGCGACAAGTAGGCGTTTTTGATCGTCAACGGCAGCACGATCAAAGCTACCTGTTAATTGAACACCTTTAACATTAGCTACTTCGCTAGCCTGTTCTTGAATCGACATATTTTTATGGATGACACCCATGCCACCCTGGATGGCCATGGCGATAGCCATCGCACTTTCAGTTACAGTATCCATCCCAGCACTGAGAAAAGGAACATTGAGCTTAATATTCTTCGCTAATTGAACGCTTAGATCAACTTCATTGGGGAGTACGTGACTCTCTGCAGGTATCAGTAGTACATCATCAAAAGTTAGTCCTTGTTTGGCAAATTTTGTTTCCCAGTTTGACATGGTAAATATAACTTCCTTTCAAATTTAATTGTGCTTACATTACCAGTAAATCGTAGTCAGGTCAATGTATTTGGTTAAACTCTCATGGAAAAATCATAAAAGACAGAGTGTGAAAAAAGGCGTTTAGCTTCTGAGGATTAAAGTACTTAAACAATAAATCCCGAACCTGGATTTGTTGTTTAAGTATTTTAACCGGAAGAAGCTGCCTTTTTTCACCGATTTCGACTATAAGAAAACAAAAAAAAGACTCCGAATCTATTACGAATTCGAAGTCTTCTTCAACACAGCATCAAAGCCATGTCATCTGGTCAGTCATGCTTACTTGTCATCTTCGCGACGCTTACGAACTCCAAGTAAACCAAACATCCCAATCAAACTACCTAATAAACCAAGTGCCGCGGTATTAGGTTGTGCTTCAGAAGTCTGTGGCAATTTCTTGTCGTTAGCCGACTTAGTTGCCCCAGCCTTTTGTTGCGTTTGATCTGCCTTGTGACTAGCAGGTTGAGCAGTAGCTTTTGTCGTGTCAGTACCGGCATTTTGATCTTGATCAACTGGTGTTTCAGTGTATTCATAAGTGATATGACCGTCGTGATCGACAGTTTCGCCATCGTGAACAGTGACTGGGTTACCGTTTTGATCAACATCAGTGGTGTTGTGTGTCAAAGCAACGCCATTTGGTTCATTATTTGTCACCGTGGTCTTACCAGTTGTGGTGGTATCACCCGGTTGAACTGTAACTGGATCGAGTGGATCCTGACCATTTGGTGTTTCAGTGACCGTAACAACATTGGTACCAGTGTTGATTTCGACATGCGTCTTGTCGCCGTCTGGCCAAGTCTTATCGATCTTGGTGACGTCATTGTTACCGTTAGTTGTCACAGTGGTTGTACCACCATCTGGATCCTTCGTGGTTGTGGTGTTGTAGTAATCCTTAGGATCAACACTGACACCAGTGCCATTCTGGGTCTTCTTGTAGCTCAACGTGCCATCTGGGTTAACTGTTTCAGTCGTGCCGTTGCCGTCATGACTAAGGGTTACACCATTTGGTTCGTTGTTAGCAACCGTCGTCTTGCCTGTCTTATCACTGTCACCTGGTTGAATGGTTACTGGATCTAATGGGTTTTGACCCTTAGGTGTTTCAGTAACTGTGACAACATTAGTGTCAGTATTGATTTCAACATGCGTCTTGTCGCCATCTGGCCAAGTCTTATCGATCTTAGTTACATCACCATTACCATTGGTTGTGACAGTGGTTGTGCCGCCGTCAGGGTCATTGGTTGTTGTGGTGTTGTAGAAGTCTTTAGGATCAACGCTGACACCTGTACCATTCTTAGTCTTGGTATAGGTAATCGTACCATCACTCAAGTCATGTTCGCCGACATTGGTTGGTTCGCCCGTCGGCTTGCCATCCTTGTCCACTGGAGTGATTGTATGCGTCAATTCAACGCCAGCTGGTTCGTTGTTTGTAACGGTTGTCTTGCCAGTCTTCGTGGTGTCACCTGGTTGGACTGTCACTGGATCGAGTGGGTCTTGACCCTTAGGTGTTTCAGTGACTGTAATCACGTTGGTATCTGTATTGATTTCAACGTGCGTCTTGTCACCATCAGGCCAGTTCTTATCAATCTTTGTGACGTCGCCATTACCATTTGTCGTAATTGTGGTTGTGCCACCATTTGGATCTGGAGTGGTCGTCGTGTCGTAGTAATCCTTAGGATCAACGCTGACACCCGTACCGTTCTTGGTCTTGGTGTAGGTAATTGTGCCATCGCCCAAGTCATGTTCGCCGACATTGGTTGGTTCGCCTGTTGGCTTACCGTCCTTGTCCACTGGGGTAATAGTATGAGTTAACTCAACACCATTTGGTTCGTTGTTTGTGACAGTCGTCTTGCCAGTCTTATCTGTGTCACCTGGTTGGATTGTCACAGGATCTAATGGATCTTGACCCTTAGGTGTTTCAGTGACCGTGATCACATTGGTATCTGTATCAATATCGATGTGGGTCTTGTCACCGTCTGGCCAATCCTTGTCGATTTTCACGATGTTGCCATGACCGTCAGTCGTTGTAGTGGTAATACCACCATTTGGATCTGGGGCCTTGGTTGTGTCGTAGTAATCGTCAGGAGTGACACTGACACCTGTGCCGTTTTGGGTCTTCTTGTACGAAGGTTTCCCGTCTGGGTTAACAGTTTCACTGATATCGTCGCCATCATGACTCAAAGTAAGTCCTTCTGGTTCATTATTATCAACAGTTGTCTTACCAGTCTTCGTAGTGTCACCTGGTTGAATGGTTACTGGATCTAATGGATCTTGACCGTTTGGTGTTTCAGTGACTGTCACTACGTTGGTATCAGTGTTGATTTCAGCGTGGGTCTTGTCACCATCTGGCCAAATCTTATCGATCTTAGTTACATCGCCATTACCGTTGGTCGTGACAGTGGTTGTGCCGCCGTCTGGATCTGGGGTAGTAGTCGTTGTGTAGTAATCCTTAGGATCGACACTGACACCCTTACCATTCTTGGTCTTGGTGTAGGTAATCGTCCCGTCACCCAAGTCGTGTTCGCCAACCGTGGTTGTGCCGTCAGTTGGTTTACCGTCCTTGTCAACTGGTGTGATGTCGTGAGTTAATTCTACGCCTTCGGGTTCGTTGTTCGTGACAGTTGTCTTACCAGTCTTGGTGGTGTCTCCTGGTTGAACCGTAACTGGCTTAAGTGGTTGTTCACCCTTAGGTGTTTCAGTGACCGTAATCACATTCGTATCTGTATCGATATCGATGTGAGTCTTGTCACCGTCTGGCCAGTCCTTATCGATTTTCACGATCTTATCATTACCGTCAGTCGTCGTCGTGGTTGTGCCACCATTTGGATCTGGGGTCTTGGTTGTATCGTAGTAATCGTCAGGGTTGACACTGACACCTGGACCGTTCTGTGTCTTGGTGTAACTCAATGTGCCGTCTGGGTTGAGCGTTTCGCTGATACCATCACCATCATGACTCATTGTGAGACCATTTGGTTCGTTGTTATCAACAGTTGTCTTACCAGTCTTAGTTGAGTCACCTGGTTGAATCGTAACTGGGGCAAGTGGTTGTTCACCATTTGGTGTTTCAGTTACGGTGACCACGTTGGTATCTGGATTGATTTCTGCGTGGGTCTTGTCACCATCTGGCCAAGTCTTATCGATCTTGGTGATGTCACCATTACCGTTAGTTGTCACGGTTGTGGTGCCGCCATCTGGATCTGGAGTAGTGGTGGTTGTGTAGTAATCCTTAGGATCCACACTGACACCCTTACCGTTTTGCGTCTTAGTGTAAGTGATGGAGCCATCATCCAAGTCATGTTCACCAACAGTGGTTGTACCCTCAGTTGGTTTGCCATCTTGATCAACTGGTGTGATGTCGTGGCTTAATTCCACACCACCAGGTTCGTTGTTCGTGACAGTGGTCTTACCAGTCTTCGTGGTGTCGCCTGGTTGAACTGTAACTGGATCTAATGGTTGTTCGCCCTTAGGTGTTTCGGTAACCGTAATCACATTGGTATCTGTGTCGATATCGATGTGGGTCTTGTCACCGTCTGGCCAGTCCTTATCGATTTTCACGATCTTATCATTACCGTCAGTCGTTGTCGTGGTTGTGCCACCATTTGGATCTGTGGTCTTGGTTGTATCGTAGTAATCGTCTGGATCAACGCTCACACCAGGACCATTTTTGGTCTTCGTGTAGGTAATCGTACCGTCATCCAAGTCATGCTCACCAACAGTGGTTGCACCCTCAGTTGGTTTGCCATCCTTGTCAACTGGTGTGATGTCGTGACTTAATTGTACGCCACCAGGTTCGTTGTTAGTAACGGTGGTCTTACCAGTCTTCGTGGTATCACCCGGTTGAACTGTAACTGGATCAAGAGGTGCTTCACCCTTAGGTGTTTCAGTGACTGTAATCACATTCGTATCTGTATCGATATCGATGTGCGTCTTGTCGCCATCAGGCCAATCCTTGTCAATCTTCACGATCTTGTCATTACCGTCAGTCGTCGTAGTGGTTGTGCCACCATTTGGATCTGGCGTCTTAGTCGTGTTGTAGTAATCATCCGGACTAACGCTGACACCTGGGCCATTTTGGGTCTTCTTGTAACTCAATGTACCGTCTGGGTTGACTGTTTCGCCGACACCGTCACCATCATGGCTCATTGTGATGCCATTTGGTTCGTTGTTATCAACAGTGGTCTTACCAGTCTTGGTTGAATCACCCGGTTGGATCGTTACTGGATCAAGTGGAGATTCCCCATTTGGTGTTTCAGTAACTGTTACAACATTAGTTTCAGTGTTGATTTCAGCATGCGTCTTGTCACCGTCTGGCCAATTCTTGTCGATGGTTGTAATGTCTCCATTACCGTTAGTTGTAACAGTAGTCGTACCATCATCTGGATCTGGGGTAGTGGTGGTTGTGTAGTAATCCTTAGGATCAACACTAACACCTGGGCCATTTTGTGTCTTCTTGTAACTCAATGTACCGTCTGGGTTAACTGTTTCGCTGACACCGTCACCATCATGGCTCATTGTGATGCCGTTTGGTTCGTTGTTATCAACGGTTGTCTTACCAGTCTTCGTTGAGTCACCTGGTTGGATCGTTACTGGATCAAGTGGACTTTCACCATTTGGTGTTTCCGTAACTGTTACAACACCTGTGTCGGTATCGATTTCAGCATGCGTCTTGTCACCATCTGGCCAAGTCTTATCAATCTTCGTAACGTCACCATTACCATTCGTTGTGACAGTGGTTGTGCCACCATCTGGATCTGGTGTGGTTGTCGTTGTGTAGTAATCCTTAGGATCAACACTAACACCTGGGCCATTTTGAGTCTTAGTGTACGTCCGAGTTTCATCAGGGTTGATAGTTTCGCTAATACCGTCCCCATCATGACTCAACTCAACGCCGTTTGGTTCGTTATTTGTCACTGTCGTCTTACCAGTCTTTGTGGTGTCGCCTGGTTGAACTGTGACTGGATCAAGTGGTGATTCACCATTTGGTGTTTCAGTAACTGTAATCACATTGGTATCGGTATCGATTTCAATATGGGTCTTGTCACCATCTGGCCAATCCTTGTCGATCTTCACGATGTTGCCTTTACCGTCAGTTGTGGTAGTAGTTGTGCCACCATCTGGATCTGGCGTCTTGGTTGTATCGTAGTAATCTTCAGGGTTAACACTGACACCTGGGCCATTTTGAATCTTAGTGTAACTGAGTGTCCCATCTGGGTTAACAGTTTCGCTAATACCGTCACCATCGTGGCTCATTGTGATGCCGTTTGGTTCGTTGTTATCAACAGTTGTCTTACCAGTCTTATCACTATCACCTGGTTGAATGGTTACTGATTCAAGTGGTTGTTCACCATCTGGTGTTTCAGTAACAGTTGCTACGCCGGTATTTGTGTCGATTTCAACGTGCGTCTTGTCACCGTCTGGCCAGTTCTTATCAATCTTCGTGATATCCCCGTTACCATTCGTTGTCACAGTAGTTGTACCGCCGTCTGGATCTGGAGTTGTGGTAGTTGTGTAGTAGTCCTTAGGATCAACGCTTACGCCAGTACCATTCTTGGACTTGCTGTAAGTACGAGTTCCCTCAGGAGTAACTGTTTCACTGATATCGTCACCATCATGGCTCAATGCCACACCATTTGGTTCGTTGTTTGTCACAGTCGTCTTACCAGTCTTCGTCGTGTCGCCTGGTTGAACTGTTACAGGATCTAATGGTGTTTCACCATTTGGTGTTTCAGTAACTGTAATTACATTAGTATCTGTATTAATTTCAACGTGGGTCTTGTCACCGTCTGGCCAATCTTTATCAATTGTGACGATATTACCTTTTCCGTCAGTGATCGTAGTGGTTGTGCCACCATCTGGATCTGGGGTTGTGGTTGTAAAGTCTTTGATATTAACGCTGACACCTGGGCCATTCTTAGTCTTCTTGTAACTCAATGTGCCGTCTGGGTGAACTGTTTCAAATACATCGTCGCCATCATGGTTCATTGTGAGGCCATTTGGTTCGTTGTTATCAACGGTGGTCTTACCAGTCTTAGCTGTGTCACCTGGTTGAATGGTTACAGGATCTAATGGATCTTGTCCATTTGGTGTTTCGGTTACTGTGACAACATTGGTATCTGTGTTGATTTCAGCATGCGTCTTGTCACCATCTGGCCAAGTCTTGTCGATCGTTGTGATATCACCATGACCATCTGTTGTGACGGTTGTTGTGCCGCCATCTGGATCTGGTGTGGTCTTCGTCGTGTAGAAGTCTTTAGGATCGACACTGACACCTGGGCCATTTTGCGTCTTAGCGTAGCTGAGTGTACCGTCTGGGTTGACCGTTTCGCTGACACCGTCACCATCGTGGTTCATTGTGAGACCATTTGGTTCATTGTTATCAACGGTTGTCTTACCAGTCTTGGTGCTATCTCCTGGTTGAATGGTTACAGGATCTAATGGATCTTGTCCGTTTGGTGTTTCAGTAACCGTTACAACATTTGTATCTGTGTTGATTTCAGCGTGCGTCTTGTCACCATCTGGCCAAGTCTTATCGATCTTAGTCACATCGCCATGACCATTCTTCGTGACAGTGGTTGTGCCACCATCTGGATCTGGTGTGGTTTCAGTTGTGTAGTAATCCTTAGGATCAACGCTTACACCAGTACCGTTCTTAGTCTTCGTGTAAGTGATTGTGCCGTCATCCAAGTCATGTTCACCAACAGTAGTTGTACCGTCTGTTGGCTTACCATCTTGATCAACTGGGGTGATGTCGTGAGTTAATTCCACGCCTTCAGGTTCGTTGTTCGTAACAGTCGTCTTACCAGTCTTGGTAGTATCGCCTGGTTGAACTGTGACTGGGTCTAATGGATCTTGACCCTTAGGTGTTTCAGTGACCGTAATCACATTGGTATCTGTATCAATATTGATATGAGTCTTGTCACCATCTGGCCAATCTTTATCAATCTTGACGATCTTGTCATTACCATCAGTCGTAGTAGTGGTTGTCCCACCATTTGGATCTGGGGTCTTGGTAGTGTTGTAGTAATCGTCTGGATCAACGCTCACACCTGGACCGTTTTGGATCTTAACGTAATTAAGTGTGCCATCTGGATTAACAGTTTCGCTGACACCGTCACCATCATGGCTCATTGTGAGGCCATTTGGTTCGTTGTTATCAACAGTTGTCTTACCAGTCTTAGTTGAGTCACCTGGTTGGATTGTTACTGGATCAAGTGGAGATTCTCCATTTGGTGTTTCAGTAACTGTTACCACGTTGGTATCTGTATTGATTTCAGCGTGCGTCTTATCACCATCAGGCCAAGTCTTGTCGATCTTAGTGATGTCCCCATTTCCGTTAGTTGTAACAGTTGTGGTACCACCATCAGGATCTGGTGTGGTCTTCGTTGTGTAGTAATCCTTAGGATCGACACTGACGCCCTTACCATTTTGTGTCTTCGTGTAAGTGATGGTGCCATCATCCAAGTCGTGTTCACCAACAGTAGTTATACCGTCAGTTGGCTTGCCGTCTTGATCAACTGGTGTGATGTCGTGAGTTAATTCCACGCCACCAGGTTCGTTGTTAGTAACGGTAGTCTTACCAGTCTTGGTGGTGTCGCCTGGTTGAACTGTAACTGGATCTAATGGTTGTTCGCCCTTAGGTGTTTCGGTAACCGTAATCACATTTGTATCTGTGTTGATATCAATGTGCGTCTTGTCGCCATCAGGCCAATCCTTGTCAATCTTAACAATCTTGTCATTGCCGTCAGTTGTGGTAGTGGTTGTTCCACCATTTGGATCTGGCGTCTTAGTCGTGTTGTAGTAATCGTCAAGATCAACGCTGACACCTGGGCCATTTTGCGTCTTCTTGTAATTCAATGTGCCGTCTGGATTGACAGTTTCGCTGATACCATCACCATCATGGCTCATTGTGATGCCATTTGGTTCATTGTTATCAACAGTCGTCTTGGCAGCCTTGGTTGAATCACCTGGTTGAATCGTTACTGGATCGAGTGGTGTTTCGCCATTTGGAGTTTCAGTAACAGTTACAACACCTGTGTCGGTATCGATTTCAGCATGGGTCTTATCACCATCTGGCCAGTTCTTATCGATCTTAGTAACATCACCATTTCCATTGGTTGTAACAGTTGTGGTACCACCATCTGGATCTGGCGTGGTCTTGGTTGTGTAGAAGTCTTTAGGATCAACACTCACACCTGGGCCATTTTGTGTCTTGCTGTAAGTCCGATCGCCCTCAGGGGTGACTGTTTCATGTACACCTTCTCCATCGTGACTTAATGCAACACCATTTGGTTCGTTGTTTGTAACGGTAGTCTTACCAGTCTTAGTGGTATCACCTGGTTGAACTGTAACTGGATCTAATGGAGCTTGACCTTTAGGTGTCTCAGTAACCGTAATCACATTGGTATCTGTATTAATTTCAACGTGAGTCTTGTCACCATCTGGCCAAACTTTATCAATAACAGTTACATTACCTTCTGGATCAGTTGTCGTAGTGGTTGTACCACCATCTGGATCAGTTGTGACCTTGCTGTAAACAGCAGTGCGGTTCAACGTCTTCGTGTATGGAGGAGTTACGCCATCGGCATCAGTGATTGTCTTGAAGTCAGTTGATGTATAAGCAGTTTCGTCCCCGCTAGTAGCGACTTTATAACCTGTTACTTCTGCTGGTGTAAAGGCATCAACTAAGTTGCCGCTTAATGTTACACCATCAGGATTGGTTGTCCATTCACTGTAGCCAACCGTCCCATCACTATTGATGTGAGCGCTACGGTATACCTTGACATCATCAGTAGTGTTTGCTGGTGTAGCATCACCGGCACCTTCGTAGTTTGACTTAACGGTGATTGTTCCTGTTAAGTATTCTGCTTGGGTTCCTTCTGGATCCTTGCCAGTTTCACCTGGTGTCGTTGGTGTGTAATCTGTGGCGGTATATGTGGCAGTACGTTCAATTGTTGTCACATATGGTGTTTTAGCATCGGCCGCATCCGTAATTGTTGCGAAGTCGGCTGCTGAGTATGCACCGTCGGCGCCACTGGTTTCAACACTGTAACCTTTAACTGCTGTTGGTGCGAAAGCATCAACTAAATCAGTACTTGCGGTTACACCGTCTGGATTAGTGGTCCATGCGCTGTAGGCTACCGTGCCATCATCTTGGACATGGGCACTACGGTATACGTGGACATCATCAGTAGTGTTTGCTGGTGTGGCATCTCCGGCACCTGTGTAGTTTGACTTAACCGTGATTGTTCCTGTTAAGTATTCTGCTTGGGTTCCTTCTGGATCTTTGCCAGTTTCACCTGGTGTCGTTGGTGTGTAATTTGTTGCCGTATATGTGGCTGTCCGCGTAATCGTTGTTGCATATGGTGTGGTTGCACCGGCCGAGTCCGTAATCGTAGCAAAATCAGCTGCCGTGTATGCATCTGTGCTACCACCAGTAGTAACAGTGTATCCTGTAATTTCTGTTGGCACGAAGGCAGCAACTAAGTTATCACTAACTGTGACACCATTTTTGTTGGTAGTCCAAGCAGTATAGACAACTTTGCCGTCTTCAAGGTGCGCACTCCGATAAACATTAACATCTTTGCTGGTGTTGGCTGGTCTTGAATCGCCACCACCCTTGTAGTTGGTATTAACAGTAATGGTTCCGTTCAAGTACTCGTCTTGGGTACCTTCTGGATCAGTTCCCTCTTTGCCTGGGTTACTTGGTGTGTAATCTGTGCCTGTATATGTCGCAGTACGAACGTACTTAGTTGTAAATGGCACTGGTGCACCAATTGTGTCACTCAAAATCTTCAACTTGGTTGGTGTTAATGCGTCAACATCCCCAGTTGTTGTAACAGCATAACCATTAATTGTTGGTGCTGTGAATGCTTCCACGATGTTACCATCTGTTGGCGCAGTCACACCATCTTCATTTGTCGTCCAAGCGCCGTAAGAAACAGTCTTGCCATCAGCGCCGACTGTTGCACTACGATATATTGCAACAGGGACATCTGTTGTACTATCAGGCATCGCATCGCCGGCACCCTTGTACGTAGTTGTGACATAAACTGTTCCTGTTAGATACTCGATTTGAGTTCCGATAGGATCAGTATCTTTTCCACCTGGATTTTGTGGTGTAAAGATATCTTTAGCATAAGCAACAGTCCGTGAAACAACTGCGACTGTACTATCTGTGCCAACAATACCTTTATCGGCAAAGTTTTTAGCAGTAAAGTCGCTACTACCAGACGTTACTTCTGCCTTGTAGCCGTCAATTGCTGGGACATTAACAGTATCAGCTGTTGTTAAACCAGCGACTAAGACGTCTGTATCTTTACCACCCAAACCATTTGTAGCAGTTGTCCATGCTGTATAAACTGGTTGGCCTTGATCATCAAGACTAACTGTTCTGTAAACATTGATAGTTTCAGTCTTTTCAGCAGGTGTATCAGACCCTGCACCAGTGTAATCAGTTGTAACTTTAATTTGGCCCTTCAAGTATTGTACTTGGGTGCCTGCTGGATCAGTTGCTTCACCTGGATTATCTGGTGTGTATGTGATAGGTGTATATGTGACAGAACGTTGAATTAATGCTGCATATGGGCTTTCAGTACCTTTTTCTGCATCAAAGAATTCTGAAGTATAGTCACCGTTATCGCCGCCGAAAGTAACAGTGTAACCTGAAATGGCAACATCTTTTTCAGTCAGTGCGTGAACTAAAAGATTATCCTTAGTAGCTGTTGGATCATTTTTACCGGTTGACCAACCTGAATACGTAACGGTACCAGTTTTAGGATCAACAGTTGCTGTTCGATAAACGGGAGTAACTACAGTGGTTGTATCTGCTGCTGTCTTACCAGCACCGGTATAGGTTGTGATAACAGTGATCGTTCCAGTCAGATAATCTTTTTGTGTACCAGCAGGATCTGTCGCACCACCTGGCTTTTCCTCAGTATAAACAGTTGCTGTATAAACCAAAGTGATTGAAGTTGCTTGATCACTGAGGGTCAAAGCGGCTGGATTACCATCAGTTTCGGCACCAGTTGTCTTGTAGCCTTTATACGTGAAACCACTAACTGGATAACCAGCAGGGTCTACAGTAAATGAACCACCGACAACTAATGGGTTACCTGCAGCATCTGTGGTGATGTTGTATGTGCTGTTGCCCTTAGTATCTTTAAGGGTATTACCCTTGTCATCAACTAGGTTAACAGTGACAGCACCGGCTTTTTTACTTACGTGAACAGTATAAGTAGAACCATCTTTAACCACTTGAGTTGCTAATGCAGTGTTGTCAGCAGAACCAGGAGTTAGCACGTAACCTTGACCTGCTAATGTCGTCAATTCAGTCTCAACATCAGCTGCAGTCAGAATATCAGTTGCTTTGTTGTTGCCCACAGTTAATGGAACTGCTGTACCAACAGGTTGGTTTGTATTATCGTCAACAAAGTTTACAGTAATTGCAGCATCCGCGACATCGTAGATGAATCCTACTGTGATACGGTTTACTGCCGTAACTTTAGATGCGATAATATCTGCTTTTGTATCCGTACTTTCAGGTTTTGGGCCACTGCTACCTAAGTGAAGTGTGTATCCTTGGTACATGTATTTATCAATTGGATAGTTTGCAGAGTCAATGAGGATCTCTTTACCAACAATAAATTGATTATCCTTGGCGTTGAGAATTTCATTTGGTTTTAGTGTATTACCCTTTGTGTCAACAAAACTGACCGTAATGTTATTAGTTACTTGGCTTAAGTGAATTGTGACATCTGTAGTAGTTCCATAGGTAACACTAGTGTTTTTGTTGCCATCTGGTGTCAAAATATAGTTAGAGAAACTGTTAAGTTTAGCTTTTACATCTGACGTTGTTAAAATATCACCAGTTTCACCAATGACACCGTTCACAGTAATTGCACTATTAGCAATTTCTGCGCCTGAGTTTGAATCATCGACAAATTTAACATTAACTGGTGCAGTGTTTTGAACAAATGACATAACAATCGTATTAGCTGTTTTGGCTAATGTCCCCGATGGTGCACCAGTCGTAGCTTTGCCACCATTGAAGGTGTAACCAGTGTATGAATAGCCAGGCACTTGATAATCTGTGCTAGTTGTATCGACTTTATAAGTGTCACCAACTACCAAACCAGCCTTTTGGGCGTCAATTGTTTGATCAGCTTTGCCAGCAATTGCATTGCCTTTATCATCAACAAACTTAATCGTGATGTTACCAGCATAGCTTTCCACTGAAACTTCACGAGCGATATTGAAAATTTCTTCTGGTTTTTGACCCAGATATTTGTCGGCATTTTCATCTGTTAAGACAGTAGCAGCGTTAGTAACACGACCATTGCCTAAATCTGCACCAGTAATATCAACGTTACCACCTGTAACTGTCTTTAATACGCCACCTGGATAAGTTGTTGTGTCAGCAGCTGACCCTTTGGTCGTGATTGTGATTGAAGTAACTTTAGGAATGCCGGGCATACCAGCAGTAGCGTAACTAGCAGCGATAGTTGACATTTCTTCATCAGACAATTTAGCTGCCACGATATCAGAATAGCTACCATCTGCGTTTTTTACTTGCCAAGTCTGTCAATGTCAACGGAAAGCCCTGTTGTTGATGGACATCTTGTAACTCATCAAATACCCGGACAATCCTGTCACTGTCATATAAACCATATTCGGCTGCTAGATACCTTAAAAATGGGACAAATTGCGGTATTAAAACACGATAGTCAAATTGACCTAATTCAAAATTTTTAATCGTGTTAAAGACTGGATCTTTTTCAAGACTGTCAATTTCGGCGGGAAAATCGGCGATGTAATAAATCATGATAACCGCCTCCTTGTGCTTTTCAGATTAAATAGGCCATAGTTGTCCTTGTAGTACAACATATCGATATCCTGACGAAAATTATCAAAGATGGAAATCAACACAAAAATCATCGCAAAATAATTGGATAAGCTGGCATACATTGACTGGTGTAAAAAGTATCCCAGCAACATGGGTAAAATAACGACAATGGCTAAAAACAGACTGCCGGTAATGGAAAAGAAAACCACACGACGGGTAATATAGCGTTCAGTGGTAATGCCAGGTTGAACACCAATCACATAATCGCCGGCTTCTTTAAGATCTTTAGCAATCTGGTCTGGCATGATATTCACAAACGAAAAACCAAATCCTAACAAATAAATGACTAATCCATAAATCACGATTCCAGATAAGTGTTTCACGTCAAATAACTGCGTCATAGTAGCGTTATGCCACCCAAATGCCTGCATAATGTACGCAGGAAAATACATAAACGTCGTCGCAAACATCAGTGGCATCGTGCCCCCGACTAAGATTCGAAAGCCAAAATAAGCGTCCTTAGAACGCCGATCAATCCCAATTCGCTGGACATCCATATGATATTCAGCTGAATACAAGGCAGTCGTGACATACATAAATACTAATGTGATAACCGCTAAGATTAAGGCCCGGTCTAAATGCTGCAAAATAGAAATATTGACCTCTTGAAGACTGCCTGTAATACCAGTGACAATCCCCGGAATAATCATGACAAACGGTCCACCAACCCCAAATTGCGCGTTGAAACTGGCCATCCAAGCCGCCATCATCGCACCGGTCACAAAAACCAACCCCGTAATCGCAAACATCGTCGTCACGGTTTGACCTGCCACGATTGGTTTAGCAGTTCGTAAGATATTAAAGGTCAACGGAATGGCTTGCAGGACAGCAAACAAGAGCGTCACCCAAATTTGAATGCGCCCCTTTTGTTCTTTTGAAAGTTGTCCCATTTGATCGCGCGCCGTTAGAAAAATAATCGACGTCAAAATTGACACCACCATGTAAGGTCCCATCCCCAGTGAAAATAAGGTTGGACTTTCAAACACCCCACCAGTAATTACTGATAATAATTTACCAGTGGATGGTGCGCCACTGACACGAAAATTAGTGGCAAACATCGGCACCGGAATATTTTGACCGAGACTATACACAGCAATCAGTAAAAAAGTCACTGAAAGACGATGTGTTAAATCGCGATATTTTTTCATGATGTTGCCACCTCCTTATATTATGGGAACGTAATGGCTAACGAGCCATCTTCATTTTGATCAACTTGGGTGAGTAATGCATTCCGAAACATTGCTAGCCAAGCTTCTTCTTCCATTTTGAAAAAGCCCCGACGTGAATCAATTGTAAACTCTGTGATTGGTTTGTGCTGGGCCGTGCTGCGGCCATTAACAATCATTTTTAATTGCTGCAGATAATCCAATTGATCAATCCAACTTGTATCAATCGCTTTTAGAATGACAACCTTTTTATAATAGGCTAACTGTTTGGAACTTTTAAACCGATCTAGCGACCGTTGCAAAGCATCTCGCGCAGTTGTTAGTAAAAAGCGGTAAACTCGCTTTTTGCGCAGTTTGGTGCCGACACCATCCTTGATTTGTTGGAGTTGATAACCTGGGTCGATGTTGTTGTAGACAAAATTAGTGATGTCGTTAAATTGCAGTTTGCGATGCGCATTCAAAAAGTTGTTAATAACTGTACTAAGTGCCCCGTTTATTAAAGCATTTAAGTAATCTGGATTTTCCTCAAGTACTTTATTACGAGCCGCATAAATTTTGTCCCGTTGATTACTCATAATTGCGTCATAGCCGGTCGTTTCACGTCTGGATTCAAATTCACTGTTACCAGTTTTAGCTTGCGCCTTATCCATCGCCGTTTTCGCAATGCGTTGTGTGAGCACTTGATACTCATCACGTTTGCCTTGGTTAACTTTGGTCTCTTGACGTTCATAAAACCGCCGTAGTCGATCAGAACCATTTTCGACGACCATTTTATCTTCTAAAGACACCATAAACTGACTTTCTCCGGGTTCACCCTGGCGACCAGCGCGGCCACGCAATTGGTTATCAACCCGTTTGCTGTTCATTCGTTCTGTGCCGATTACCAATAGGCCACCATTAGATTTAGCTTCATCACTGAGCTTGATATCTGTTCCTCTGCCTGCCATTGATGTCGCAAGGGTGACTGAATCCGTGTCACCCGCTTCACTAACGATTAGTTTTTCCCGTGGTGCTGTTTCAGCATTCAAGAGATTATGTGGAATTCGATTTTCTAACAAAATTAATGAATATAGATTTGACATGGTCACTGAACCTGTTTCAATCAAAACAGGCCGTTTCGCCGCCATCCCGGCTTCCACAGCTTCGAGCGAATGATCGATTTTGGCACGGTTAGTTAAGTAAACTTGATCTGGTCGATCAACACGAATGCTAGGTTCATTGGTTGGAATCACAATAACGTGTAAATTGTAGGTTTCCATGAACTCTTTTTCGTCTGTTTTGGCCGTTCCGGTCATCCCAGCCAACTGCTTAAATTTATTAAAAAGACTTTGGTAACTAATCATCCCCAAAGTTTTAGTTTCAGCAGTCAACTTGAGCCCTTCTTTAGCCTCGATTGCCTGATGGAGCCCACCATTTAATTTGACACCCGTCATTTTACGACCGTTAACTTCATCGAGTAATACCACTTTGCCGGCTTCAACGACGTAATCTTGTCCTTCTTTTTTTAAGAAATTAGCCTGAAGCGCTAAAACAAGGTGCCGATATTGATCAAAATACGTTTCCGCAAAAATATCATCGATATCAAAGTAGTCCTCAATTTTATCGAGACCTGAGGCTGTGTACCAAACTTTCTTTTTATCTTCACTAAACTCATAGTCATCGTCACTCAGGCTTTTAACAAACCAGTCACTCATTTCAAAATAGTTCGACTGTACTTTGGGCGCTCCCGAAATCACTAATGCCGTCTGTGCGCCGTCCAGTAAAATCGAATCAATTTCGTCGATAATAGCGTAGTTAAACCGTTTCACAAATTGTTTATTAATATCACTGCCTAAATTATCAAACAAATAATGAAATCCAAGTGTGGCATGGGTCGCATAGATAATATCGTTGGCATACAATTGTCGTTTTTCTTCGTCTTTTTCAACATCCACGCCAATGCCAACCGTGAGGCCAAGCCACTGATAGACTGCCCCGATTTCTTCGCCATCTCGTTGGACGAGATAATCATTTGTGGTAATCAAAAAATTACCCTTTTGACCAGCTAGTGCGTGAGCATACATCGGCATGGTTGCGACTAAAGATTTACCCTCACCAGTTTTCATTTCGGCAATGTTGCCAAAAAAGAGTGCTAGTCCACCCAAGACTTGCACTTCATAGGGTTCTAACCCGAGCACGCGTCGATCAGCTTCCATGACCACCGCAAAAGTTTGGGGTAACAACTGCGTCAGTGTTTTACCGTTAGCTAATTGGGTTTGAAAAATAGCAGTTTGCTGTTGTAATTCCTCATCGGTCATTTGCTGATAACGTGGCAAAACTCGATATATTCTTTTAGCTATCTTGTGATACTTACCTAGTTTTGTCATTGTACCTTCACCTAACTAATGACCAAAAAAGTACTGAGCGATGCCAAAAATTTGCGAAAAAAGCACACACAATGTGACCAATAAAATCAGACCAAACAAAACTGGTCGAACGTATTGACCAAGCGGCGTTTTAGGCTTTTTACCATAGGTATGCCGCTTTTTTTCTTCATCAAATTTTTGATTAATTAAATCATTTAACTTCTTTTTGGCCATTGTGATCCTCGCCTTAGTTTGCTATACACCTAGCTTAATAACTTTTGATAATCTGCTGCTGTTGATAGTGGTCCATTTTGGCTAATTAATTGTTCTAATTTAGCTTGCCACATGTTTTGATCTGATAAGATCGCTGTTAAATCGGCAATTAATGTCGACGTTTGTTGATAATCCAAGCTCTTGTAATTTTCTGTTTTGACGTTTTGATCCGTCAAAATCAACATGTGATTTTGATAGGCCTCTCGCATAATGTTACCGACTTTACCACCGGCGTTAATATCAAGATAGATATCTGCATCAGCTAATTCTTTCTGAATACCGCGCGGTGAAAAGCTTGGTAACAAGCGTAAATTCTGATGTTGATCTCCTTGATCAAGTAACTTCTTGCTCATCTCAGTAAAGGCCGCCACCGTTACATGAAGTTGTGGCAAGCGGGTTAAAATTTCGTTCAAGCCGCGTAAATCATCACTGTTAGTCAGTACAAAAGCGCGTGGTCGATATTGCGTGTCGCGAACAAATTCGCCAATATTTGAAAGATAAGCGAGTTGTACTGCGGTTTGTGGGAATTGATTGGCAACTTGATTAAGCTGGGTCTGATTGCCGAAAATAATTTTAGTAACTGCTTGACGTTGTTCCAATTCACCCACCATATTGCCAGGGACATTATCTGCCAGTGGTTCTTGCCAAAAGAGCGTGGTGTTTTGATTGTTGAGTAGATGTGCAATAAACAATGGGTAAGACAAGGAATTGATAACGATATCTGTTGGATCGATTTTGGCTTCCTGCAAAAAGTAGCCAAAAAACATGGTGAGATTGGCAAAATCATGAACTTGTCCTTGATACTGAAGTTTAATAATGCCTGAATCATGGTTTTCGGTAATCACCGTAGTACCTTCATGAAAATACTTTGTTTCGTATTCTTCACCATCTTGAAAATATGTGGTGGCAAAGTGAGTGCCAGCAATATTATAAAAATCCTTTTTAATGACCTTGTCACCGTCTTCAGCAGAATACCAGACCACGTTATCAACCAGTCGGTATCCCTCACGTCGAAAAGTAATTAATCCTGCTGTTCGACCATCATATTGGATGTGGGCTGAATTAGCACCGCCAACAATAATGTCATAGAATTCTGGGACCGGCACACGGTTGAAAAATAGTCCGCGACGGTTAGTTTCCTGCACCTTAGTAAAAAAGGTAAACGGACTGAGTGCCCCTTCTGGCAATTCGCCATCATAGTGTACAAACAAAGATTGACGGTTCAATTGCGCCGTTTTCAAGGACTGAATTAAATTTTGGGTATTTTGGTCATAGTAATCAAAAATGTTAACTTTCATAACGCGCTCCTATTTTAGACCTAACAATTTTTCCCATTTTGCAGCTACAACCGATCCTAAAAATTCTTTGGCTACATTTTGGGCAACTTTGCGGCCCGTATTTTCAATTCCTTGATCATAAAATGCAATTAATGCTTGGTATAGCTGCTCATCCAATTCATCAATTGAACTCTTTGGATACAAAATACCGTTTTTCCCGGGTTGGACAAATTCACGGTTCCCATACTCAACATCAACACCAATGATTGGTAATGATTCAGAAGTGGCTTCCAGTAATGATAACCCAAATCCTTCAGAAGTAGAGGCTGACACGTAGGCCCCATACTTGGCATAAACACCCGCCATTTGGCGATGACCCTCTAGATGAATATAGTCACTCGCATTTAATTCTTTAATCAATTTTTCAAGTTTTTGGCGTTCGCCACCCTCGCCGTAAATATCAAGCGTCAGGTTGCTCATTTGTTTTTTAGCCTTGGCGACTGCTTTAACAATGACGTCCAGATGTTTTTCGGGTGCCAAGCGGCTTGCCGTGACCAACGCATACGGATCATAATTTGGATCAGAAATGACTTGTTCCACGTAACCGACTGGAATTGTGACAATGTCGGTCGTGTTATCTGCAGGTAATTGACTGGCTAAAATTTGGCGCTGCCGTTCTGTCGACACAATAATGGCCTCAAAATATTTCGCATGATCAAACACATATTCATAAAAATTATTCCACGCAATGTGATCACCTTCAGTAACCGGCTCGTTAAAGTGTTCCGCATGAACCACTGACATGATGCGTGTTTTCCCAGCATATCTGGGTAAAAAGGCTTCGGACATTTCTAAGGCACGGTCAATAATGACAACATCGTCCGGTTGGATATTTAACTGGTTGAAAAAATACATATAAAAATCGAGTGTGCCATAAATAATATGACCATCAATCATAGTCGTCGTAATGTTATTATCTTGATAGTACTGTTCAAGGGCCACTGTGCCGTCTAGTCGATAAAAGACTCGTCGCACAATCTTGCCATTCCGAAATTCCTGCATGTCACTTAGGCTGGTATCATATTCAAAAGCCTGCGTGAGTTTACCTTTTTCTAGTCGATCAATACGATCCACCAACCCATTTTTTAATAGCCAAATCCGATAGGTCAATTCCAGATCTTTAATTTTGACATTCACACCCTTATCATCACGCGACGTGATGTCATAGGTGTTACCTAGCGTTGCTAAAAAATCTTCCACGGTATAGGTGGTTTCCACGGTTGGTCGACCGCTCAAATAGTTATAAATATTAATGACTTGATCATGTTTAAAACCCATTAGGTCTGTAAAAACCGAAATATTAGCAGAGATGTAATCTAAGAAAATATAATAATCGTCTGCATTGGTTTTCGCCAACAAATCTTTACGATATTTTTGGGCATATTCTACACCACTTGAAGCGTAGCCAATTCCCTTATTGATGTTATAAATCTTCAATGTCGTTTGGCCTCCATTAAATAATACGATTCGTTGGTTCTGTCTGAGATCCTCGCACTTCCATTTTACATAATTAGCGCTCATTGTACACATTTTAAGCCACAAAATCTAGCAACTCTATCATGCTCAGCCTTTTAGTTTTGCAGATTTCATTTTTAATGACAAACAAAAAATGGAGACGAAAATCGTCCCCATTTTTATTTTCCTCAAAAGATGCTATTGGATCGTATCAGATCCACTAGATTGACTAGGTTGTACTTTAGTTGGCAAGATGCATAAAATCAAAATAATAAACCCACCAACGTATGGTATGAAAATAAGAAACCACAGTCCCCATGGAAAACCACCGTCCTGAAGACGGCGCATGGTAAGTGCAATATTAGGAATTAATGCCGCTAACATATAAATAATCATCAAGACCAGCAAGAAAATTGATATCCCCAGCTGCGCGGGACTATTGGCATGTAGACCGTTTGAAAGTACATAAACACTTGAAATGCCGATGCCAAACGCCAAGCCGCCCAAAATAAGAATAATAATTGAATTAACTAACTGGACATACCAATACTCACTGCGAGTTGATTTCCCAATAAATTCCGCATATCTCTTCCAAAAAAGTTTGTAGCTCTGAACCATAGTTATCCCCCTTAACAAATACAAAGTCTATTATATTAGAAGGTTAATACAATGTCACTATTTTTTTTACAATTACTTTGTATAAATGGACTTATTGTGTCATTTTTTAGCTAATAAAAAAGGAAAATGCTTGATATAACAGCATTTTCCTATTATTTTTCTTATTTACGCGTTTGATTACGTGGTGCTGGTGCGCCAAACGCACCACCGACGATATGGAAACGGCGACGAAGGTACACATCTAACACGAATCCTATTACTGCTAAAACAATATACAAGAATGGTGGTAGTTGTGGATTGACGACGTTTGGTAATAGGCTGGCTGCAAAGTAAACCAAAATCCAAGCTGCCAGTGCTAAGACAATCGCTGACAGTTTATACCAAATATTGTGTTTGCCTTTGTTTCTTGGCGCCATGATTGTTGAAATCCAGGCAAACAGGAGACCACCCACAATTCCGACTAGAATAATGGCAGTAATCCCTGTGGTTCCTGATTGTTCCACCTTGAGTGACTTAGGTGAAAAGATACCCATCGCCCCAAAAAGGACGGTGAAAATGTTGAAGAACATCAAGCCATTATCGAGGGCCATTAACCAAAAGTTAGTGGTTGGTTGCGCTGCTTGTTTTGCGGGGCCATGGATCAAATCATCTGCTTTTTGAGTAGGGGTACCAAATAGTTGTTTGGCAGTTGTTCCCTTCTTTTGTGCCTCTAACAAAGTATCCAGTGTTTCTTTAATGGCATCTGGCTTTTTTTCTGCTTTGATGCCTTGCGCATCTAATTGTTTATTTAACTGAAACATGAATTCTTCATTACGTTTTGTTAAGCCCAAATCGCTGAATTCACGATGAATATCTGAATTTTTTTCGTGTTGCCGTTCGCGTTGTTGGCTGCCTGCTTGGGCGTTACGTTGTTCGTTTTCTTGTTGTGCCACGTTGATTCTCCCTTTTTTGGTGGTGGTTTTTTTGCTGTTTTGCTGCCGAAACGTGCTCCGAGCAACTGCTTCCTGCGGTTAACCCTTCACTCGTTTTTTTTATGGCTAAAACGTGCTCCGAGCACCCAGACCATTCCGGTTAACACAATAATTATCAAATCCCAAGCCCTGGGATTTAATAATTATTCCGTTAATCCTCGTGGTCTACCCGGGTGCTCTCCGCACTCTACACGTTGAACCTAAACTCCACAATATCCCCATCATTCATCACATAATCTTTTCCTTCAAGCCGAAGTTTCCCAGCCTCTTTTACCTTAGCTGGGGTCTCCAGCTCATCCAAATCTTTATAACTCATAACTTCTGCTCTGATGAAACCTCTTTCGAAGTCTGAATGGATGATTCCAGCTGCTTGTGGGGCCTTTGTGCCTGTCTTATATGTCCAGGCGCGTGTTTCCTTGCCACCTGCTGTGAAGAAGGTTTCTAGGCCTAATAAGGCGTATGAAGCACGGATTAATCTGTTTAATCCTGGTTCTTCGACGCCTTCCATTTCGAGAAATTCTTGTTTATCAGCATCGTCCATTTCAGCAATTTCTTCTTCGCTGGCAGCTGCAACACCGATGACTTGAGCGCCTTCATCTTTAACGTAATCACGAATTGTTTGCATGTACTTATTACTGTCGGGATCCGCCATGTCTTCTTCGGCAATGTTAGCGACATACAAAACAGGTTTTGAAGTTAATAAGAATAAGCCCTTAACAATTGGCAGTTCATCTTCAGTGAAATCAATTGTTCGGACACTCTTACCTGCTTCTAACACGGGCTTGATTTTTTCCAACACGGCAAGTTCTGCTTTGGCTTCTTTGTCGCTACCTTTAGCTGCGCGTTGTACCTTCGCTAATCGTTTGTCGACAGCTTCTAAGTCAGACAAACCCAACTCAAGGTTAATAGTCTCGATATCATCTACAGGGTCCACTTTACCAGTGACGTGGGTGATATTATCATCGTCAAACGCGCGGACCACATGGACAATCGCGTCAACTTGACGAATATTTTCGAGGAACTTGTTACCAAGTCCTTCACCCTTGCTTGCGCCTTTCACAATTCCAGCAATATCTGTAAATTCAAAGGTCGTTGGGACTACTTTTTTGGCAGGGATTAATTCTTGAATCCGGTCTAAGCGTTGATCTGGCACTTCCACCATCCCCACGTTGGGATCAATGGTGGCAAATGGATAGTTGGCCATTTCGGCCCCTGCTTTTGTAATTGCGTTAAACAATGTTGACTTTCCAACGTTTGGTAAACCAACAATTCCAGCTGTTAAAGCCATGAATACTTCACTCTTTCTTTACTTAATCTTTGGATGTATCAGTTGTGTCTTTTGCAACAACTTGTTTCATTCGTTTTTCAAAATTGCGACGCGATAACATCACAATGTGTCCACAGCCTTGGCACTTAATCTTTATATCAGCACCCATGCGAATAATTTGCCATTCGTTGCTGCCACATGGATGGGGCTTTTTCATAATGACAATGTCACCTTTATCGTACATGCCAAGCACCTCAATTCTTAGTTTAAATCAATTTCTAAAATTTCCAAAATGCGAGTTAAATCGTCATTCGACAAATATGGAATTTCAATTTTACCACTTTTTTTGCCCTTCGTCGTTGTCACAGAAACCTTAGTGCCGAATTTAGAACCAAGCTCAGTTTCGGCTTCCTTAACAAAGACTGACTTAGCAGCTGGTTTCTTAGCCTTATTTTTACGGTGCGTGCCGTTCATTTGACTGACAATTTGTTCCAATTGGCGAACAGTTAAGTTTTGCTCAACAACCCGTCGTGCTAACGCAACCAGTTTATCCTTGTCGCGTAATGCTAGCAAGGTTCGAGCCTGTCCCATTGATAATTGTTCTTTTTGCACCATTTCTTTGACCATCTTTGGCAGGCCAAGAAGACGCAAATAGTTCGCAATGTAGGGACGACTTTTACCTAGGCGTTCTGAAACTTGCACTTGAGTTAGTGATAATTTATCCATCAATGTTTGATAGGCTTGCGCTTCTTCTAGTGGTGTTAAGTCTTCACGTTGCAAGTTTTCTAGAACAGCAACTTCCATCATTTCTTCGTCAGTGACATCACGCACGATTGCTGGAATTTCTTTTTGATTAGCAATCTTCGATGCCCGAAAACGCCGTTCACCAGCAATGATTTCATAGCGTTTCATCTTTTTGTTAGGACGACGAACAATAATCGGTTGGAAGACACCCGACTTTTCAATCGAGGCTGCCAGTTCACCTAATGCCTTTGTATCAAAGGTACGCCGTGGTTGATATGGATTAGGACGAATATCAACCAGTTTCAGCTCTTCAACTGTTTCACTATTTGCATCAACATCGTTGTCTTCAAATAACGCTTCAATTCCACGTCCAAGACCTTTTTTACTATTTACCATGAGCACTTAACACCTCCTTTGCGAGTGCCATATAGACTTGAGCGCCTTTAGACTTTGGATCATAGTCAATAATCGGTAGCCCATGACTTGGCGCTTCAGATAACCGCACGTTTCGTGGAATAATTGTGTCATACACCTTATCACCAAAGAACTTTTGAACTTCGGCATTAACTTGTTGGCCTAAATTCGTACGTGCATCAAACATGGTCATCAGCACGCCTTCAATTTTCAGCTCTGGGTTAAAGTGTTTTTGAACCAATTTAATGGTATTAAGTAACTGGCTTAATCCTTCCAATGCGTAGTATTCACTTTGCACTGGAATCAAGATTGAATCACTGGCTGTAAAGGCATTGATTGTTAATAACCCCAGCGATGGTGGACAGTCAATTAAGATGTAATCATAGTTATCAGTGACCGTTTTAATCGCGTCTTGCAAACGCGTTTCACGCGCCATCATCGACGTTAATTCAATTTCGGCACCCGATAATTGAATGGTAGTTGGCACGATATCTAGACCTTCGTGCGCCGTCTGTAAAATCGTATCTTTTAACTCCACATCGTTAATTAAGACGTCGTAAACATCTTGTTCAATGTTTGATTTTTGAATTCCAGTTCCACTGGTGGCATTGCCTTGTGGATCAATATCAATCAACAATACGCGTTGACCAAGTTGTGCCAAACAAGCGCCTAGATTAACGCTCGTCGTGGTTTTTCCAACCCCGCCTTTTTGATTGGCAAGTGCAATCACATATCCCATTAGTTTAAGCCATCCTTTCTACTTCTTCTTTTTTGGAATTTCAATGACAATTTCATAGTGGTCATCGAGATTTGTTTCCGTTGATTTAATTTTCATGCCGTTATCACGGACTAGTTTAACCGATTTTTTAATCGTATTAACTGCGACTCGCGCATCCGCAGTGAGACCTTTGGTACTTGGGCGTTTGCGTTTCGTCGTTGCTTTTTTAGGTGCCGGCTTTTCTGGTGCTGGTGCAACTGGCTGTTCAGGTTCGTCTGGCAATGGCTTGCCGAGTTTTTCAGCAACCAATCGTTCTGTTTGTTTAACAGTGAGTCGCTGATTGACAATTTCCATCAACGCTTCACGTTGCGCATCCTCGTCCAATTCAAGTAATGCGCGGCCATGGCGTTCTGAGATGCGCCGGTCCAAAATTGCATTTTGAACAGGTGGAATCAATTTCAGCAATCGTAATTTATTGGCAACTGCTGATTGACTCTTACCCATTCCCTTAGCCAGGGCTGTTTGGGTTAAATGATTCAACTGCATCAAGCTCTTGTACGCCTGTGCTTCTTCAACAGAACTTAATTGTTCACGTTGCAGGTTTTCGATTAATGCCAGTGAGGCCGTTTCGCGATCATTCATCTTTTCAATGATGGCTGGCACCTTGGTCCAATTTAATTCACTGATTGCACGAAAACGCCGTTCCCCAGCAATAATTTCATACTTACTAGGTTCGTATTCACGCAAAATGATGGGTTGTAACAGACCATGTTCATCGATTGTGTCTGCTAATTCTTTAATTGCCTGTGGATCAAAAACTTTCCGTGGTTGGAACCGGTTTGGCGTAATCTGATCCACCGCAACCTCAACTACTTGATTTGTCGCTTTTTGTTTATTACTTCGTGAACCTCCAAAAAATGAAAACGCCATTTTACTTCCTCCCAACTCTCATAATGGTTTTTTGTTTGGTACTCCGGGGCGTCGTGGATACTTCGCCGGTGTATTTTTCTCTTTAGTAATGATCACAATTGATCGTTTTTCATTGGTCACCGGTAATTCAAAGCTTTCACTTTGCTGAACTTGACCGCCTAACGTTGCGATTGCTAGTTGTGATGCTGCTAATTCATCATCAGCCTTATCAGCTTTCATGGCTAAAAATGTGCCATTAAGCTTGACCAATGGCAAACACAGCTCACTCAACACATTTAACGCCGCTACTGCACGAGCTGTCACCACATCGAAGCTTTCACGATACTGACTTTTAACTGATCCAAACGTTTCTGCCCGGTCATGAATTAAAGTTACTTCTTCTAATTCTAGTTCTTCTACTAGTTGTGTCAAAAAATTAATGCGTTTATTCAAGGAGTCCACAATGGTTATTTTTAATTGTGGGAAGACAATCTTCATTGGAAGCGATGGAAACCCAGCACCTGCACCAATATCACACAGTGTTAATGGTTGTGTTTGTAAGGCTTGATCATAAAAAGCCGGTGTGATTGAATCGTAAAAATGCTTGAGATAAACAGCCGGTTTATCTGTAATGGTGGTTAGGTTAACGTGTTCGTTAGTTGCTACTAGTAATTCATAATAACGCTCAAATTGCGCGAGTTGCTGATTTGAAAGCTTAATATCATGTTGCAGTAACGCGTCATAAAACTGATCTGGTTGCATCTAATTCTCCTTTTTTGTGAAACAAAAATTTGTTTCACGTACGTGTTTACTTTACCCTAATCCGGGTGTTTTATCAACCCGTCTAACACTAGATATTTTCTTTAAAAATCGCGATTTTTAAGCAAAAAAAGCATGTATCTAGACATGCTTTAATCAATTATTTTTTTACTGTCTTTCTAGTCGTTAATTGTAAAACTAAAATGGCAATAATACCAATTAGTCCAACACTCACAAATGTAGCCCCTCTAACGAGACTGCTACTATCTTTTAAATCCCAAAAACTAATTTTTAAAATCACTAACAACACAGCTACCACTGCTTCGATATTCACACTCATCTTGTTCCAACGATTCCCTAGCCACAACAATACTAAACCCATGCCGAAAAATACCGTTGAACATAGTATTGCCAGAAAAACAGTATCACTCACATAGTAGTTCATTGCATAGACTGATCTAGTCACCAATGGAATAAAGACTAAGAAAAGAAGTAAAATGTAATTTTTTAAATGACTGTATTTAACATCCCACTGACGCCATACGGTTCTTGAAATGATTATCATCAAGATGAGAAAAATCAGATTATAAATAATCTTAGTAATACCAGCATGCTGGACATTTCCAATAGTGATTAAATACATGACAACTAAACAAGTGAGGCTAAAGATTGAACCAAATCGATTAAGTGGCAATTTCCAATAGCGCAACGCGATCGACACACCTAATTCAAGTAATAATAATGGCGAGACTAACTCAAAGTTGCCGGTAATTCTGTACGCATCTAAAATTATGATAAATAAACTAAAACAGAGATAACCTTTAACTACGGCTGAATTAATGGTTTGCTGCCATCTGCGATACAATAAAATGCTCAGGAGCAGCAGGACCACGTTACTAATGAAAATAGCCGTCAAAACTGGTCGATGAATCATTGCCTCAGGACTAATCCCCATCAGCGCGACAAAGGTGGCGTCAGCAATAACGCCCAATGAAACTTTTTGCCACCACGCAATGGTGAAATCGACTAAAAGGTAGCCCATGACGATACTGATTGACCACACCGTCGAATATGAGACCGCCCACAAACTAAACATACAAAAAACTTGTACCAACAAAATATACCCTTGAATCACACCTTTAATTGTTGAATTGCGCAGTACAAGTGGCTTGCCAGCCGAAATTAGTCTGAATATGAGCAATGGCAGCAAGGCGCCAACAATCTGCCAGCGGTTACCATAATGGTTAATTACTGAGCTCGATAATAACAATATATGGGTTTGAATTAGTCCGACTAATAGGTAGTAACTACTCATTTTTGCTTGCCATGCTCGACTGCAAAGCCAAGCGACAAGTGCACTTACTAAGAAGCCAACTAACCCAATTGTCTGAATTTGTTGACCGCTATAACTGACAACGTGCGTAATTTCGATTGTGAACACAAGCAAAAAATTGATCAGCAATAATAACCAGCTCAGGACTTTACTTCTCAACCACATTGTGATGACAAGGTAAAAAACGACACCAATTTCGACCGTTAGTAGTAATCCTGCTCGGTTCAAAGCTCCATCTGGAAAGATGAAAAAAATAGGCAGAAATGACATTAACAAATAGAAATCACGGCGAAATTGATCTTTTTTGGTTAACACTGTCAGTCCCAAAAAAACTACCATGGCCGTTAGTGGTATCCAATTAGTGCCATTGATCGCATATGCCAGAGATAACTGAAGAGCTAACATGACATTACCGACAAACCACGCCCATTGTACTTTTTCATTTTTTACGACTTTCAGGATAATTTCCGTGCTAACGATAACTAGAAAAATGATAATGCCCACGATACTACTGAATATTGTTTCCTTTTTTAAAATCATGTAAAAAACATATTCCAATGCCGCATATGCAAAAATAGGTGACCAAATATAGATTTTTTTAAAGCTGACAAATAAAGGCAAAATGAACAACAATACTGCAGAACTGATAATGGTTGTAGCCGAAAAACTCAATTGCGGGTTCATGACAAATGTACTTAAACAGCCTGTGATGATGGAAAAATAGACCAGAATAGTCTCAGAATGATGGATCAGACTTAAAACAAATGTGATAAGTAATAACCCGCTTAAAATACCAAGCCCGAGATATTGATTAAAAACGTGGTAGGTAATCACACCAGCCATGGTCGTTAAGACACCAATCCCGAGTCCCAATGATAGCAAAATATACCGCATGATTTGTAGTCGCCGAATCAGATAAGATCCACCAACTAACACAACGGCTAACAGATACAATCCACCCAATTTAACCGGAATACTCAAAAGATGGTAATCATTTAACACCTTTAACATCCAACCAACGCCGATTAGCACCATGATTGAAAACAACATCAATAAAATATTACTTGCTCGCCAAAAACTAGTCTGACCTGTTGATTCACTTTTGTCCTTATTATGATCCTTCACAAAAATATTCCCCCAACAGCATATTAATAATAAATCATATTATATTATAATATCTTATTGTTATCTATAGGTAACTCATCTATAATCCATTTATAGTAATATTTTGGGAGGATTTTTTCATGAGTGAAGGTACCACCCTTTTTTGCCAAAATTGTGGTAAAAAAATAAATGCTGAAGCAAAGTTTTGCCCTTTTTGTGGCTTTAAACAAATTCCACTTAAAGATATAGAACACGAACCAATCACTGATAACTATCAAAAACAGTCTCCTGAAAATGCCGCCAAACCTGTCGAAAGTTCAACTTCTAATACAGGTGATTCGGTGGTTAAGGCTGACACAAAATATCTGGATACTAGTTTTGATCAGCAAGCCTTTGATCAACAATCAGAATCTTCATTTGCCGGTGCGATCACCAACTGGTTTCACAAATTGTTTGATTTCAGTGGTCGAACCAGTTTTAGTGATTTTTGGTGGGCAGAATTGTTTATCACAATCGCCGAAATCACGTTCATGATTGTTTTAAAAACCATTGCCTCCTCGCCGTTAATGAGTCCTATTTATCGAACAGTATATACGCGCTATCAGACAGCATCTATCTGGACGCAGTTTACCTTTTTCGGTGGAACACTAATTATCGCAGTCATCGTGATTGCCGTCTTGCTTTGTCTCAACTTGACGCTCATTATTCGACGCTTGCATGATTCTAATAAACCGGGACATTTTTCCCTATTGCTTCTCTTTTGTTTCATTAAGTTTCCAGGCAATCTCCCATTTGCCCTCATTTTAATTATCTTGTTATTGCTACCTTCCAAAAAAATGAACACCGTCTATGGACCGCCTACTAAAACAACTAGTTAACTAGGTCAAACACGAAAGGAAGAATTATTATGGATCAAGAAAATGCAATTACTCAATGCCAAAACTGTCACAAAGATATTCCCGCAGAAGCGACTTTTTGCCCATATTGTGGTTTTAAACAAATTCCTGCAGAAGAAGTGTCTTCTGAACAAACTGAGCAACAACCAACTCAAGAAACAACTGCAAGCTATGTACCAGTGAGCACGCCGGCATCACTAACATCAGCAGAAGATGATGTTGAACCGGCTGCTAACACTGCACCTCAACAGCCTGCCCCAGCTGAAGTACAAGCTGTTAAACCTGCACCTAGTACGCAAGCCACTGTTTCGACAACTCAAGAAGAAAAATCAACATTTTCAGGCGCTCTTCGACGTTATTTTCATAATTTACTTAACATAAAAGGACGTAGCAGTGTTGCTGATTACTGGTGGCCACAATTATTAATGGCCCCAGTCTACACGGTTTTATGTTTTATTCTCTTTTTTATTGTAATGCTACCAACAATTAGCAACGCTCTGAGTGACAGTTTCTATAATGACTCTTCTGGTATTATTTCAACCATTCTGTCTCAAATTTTTGGCTTTGTTGCCATTTTTATTATTCTTGACCTGCTCTACTTCTTTTTCAATTTCAGCGTCATGGTTCGACGGCTGCATGATAGTGGTAAATCTGGTCTGTTCATGCTATTTTACCTGCTTGGTTTCATCCCATATATTGGTGCCTTAGCGTCAGGCATTACAATGTTTGTCTTTTCTTTATTACCAAGTGATTCAAGCGCCAATCAATATGGTAAACCAACTAAAACCACCAATTCTGCAAAATAACTAATTATTTTCTTTAACTTAATTTTCGAGGAAGGATTCTATGGCTGATAACGAAACAAGATTCTGTCAGTACTGTGGCAAGCAAATTTCAGCAGATGTTATCTTTTGTCCGTTTTGTGGTAAAAAACAATTAATTATGACAACGGCACAACAAGACATCCAACCAACTGCTACAATCGCTGTAGATACAAATAAACCAACTGAAACATCATCTAAAACTGAAAGTTCCAACGAATCTTCCACTTTTAGTGGTGCGTTAAAACGCTACTTTGCGCACCTGTTTAACCTGGATGGTCGTAGTGGATTAGGAGACTACTGGTGGCCACAACTGCTATTATTTATAGTGAATTTGGTTGTGATGACCATTTTGACCCTTGTTTTCTTTTTACCAGTATTCATCCATCCAGATGATTTTTTCTATTATGATGATGATTTTACGACCGCATTAACTGTTCGAATTATCGGCTTTATCGCCATTGTTTGTCTGATTCAACTCGTCGAGTTTTTCCTAAACTTTAGTGTGACTGTGCGCCGGTTGCATGACAGTGGTAAATCAGGTTTATTCTTACTGTTGTATCTTCTCTTTATCATTCCATACATTGGTGGCCTGGCGGCCAGTATCACATTACTGGTGTTCAGCCTTTTGCCAGGCGATCCAAGTCCTAATCGTTTTGGCCAACCAACACGGACGACCCATATAAATCAATAGACATCAATAAAATAAGCCCTCCTGCGGCTAACAGGAGGGTTTTGTGTGTGATAAGACTTTAATTTTTTGTGTTTAACTTAATCTTGAATGTTGCTTACTTCTTCAAGGAACCATTTGTTAAATGCGGCAGCATCGATATCGACACAAACCTTCGCATTTACTTTACCATCATGATAAGCACCACGAATGTCACCAACAGTTTCGCCCATTGCTGGGCCTTCTGTTTGAACATCAACCCACATTTCTTTGGTCGTGATGGCTTCTGGGTGTAACAAGTAGAAAATGGTGTTCACATCATGCATTGGGTGACCATTTTCATCACCATCATTGTAATGTGTTACCAATCCGTGAAGCATTTCGCCTGAACGGCCCATGGTTTTGAGCTTTTCAATGGTGTCTGGTGTTAAGAGTGCTTTTAAGGTAATATCCAGGCCAACCATCACGATTGGAATGCCGGAATTATACATAATCTTAGCAGCATGTGGATCAGTGAAGACATTAAATTCAGCAGCACTAGTCATGTTCCCTTCTTGCAAAGTGCCACCCATGGCCACAATTTGGTCAATGTGATCTTTGACTTCAGGATATTGTGTAAAGAGTAAGGCAATATTGGTATATGAACCAGTTGGTACTAAGGTGACCTTTTCATCACTGGCCATGATTTCATCATGTAATGCTTCAACAGCTGATTTTTCGATGGCTTTACCGTAATCTTCACCAAAGTCATAACCAGGCATCCCTGATTCACCATGAATGCGTGCAGCGTCTTCAAATGGTTTGATTAATGGTTGAGCAGCCCCAGCGGCCACCGGAATTTCTTTATCTTTACCAAAGAAATGCACGATCTTTAATGCATTGGCAGTGGTTTTATCAACTGTTACGTTACCAGCAACGGCCGTAACCAACTTCAAATCAATAGCGGGATCATTAATCGCCATTGTCAAAGCTGCTGCGTCGTCAATACCAGGATCAGTATCCATAATAATTTTAATTGCCATGCTAAAATCCTCCTAAATTTAAGTAAGCGCTTTAGAAAAAGCGGATATTAAAGGACAGCGTGAAAGCTGTCCCAATTTAATTTTAAAAAGTAATTTCTGTGTTGCTTGGGATTACCAAACAAATAATCCAACAAAAGCAGCAGAAAGTAATGAAACTAAAATACCTGAAAGAAGCATGTAACCAACGTTCTTAGCAATCATGTCGTTCTTTTCTTTATCAACTAAGCCCTTGAAAGCACCGATAATCATACCGACTGTTCCAAAGTTAGCAAATGAAGTTAAGAAGACTGTTAAGATGGCACGCAAGTGAGGTGTGTAACCGTTGATCACGTCACCAGCAACACGACCCATCACAACGAATTCGTTAGTCACTAACTTCAATCCCATGTCTTGTGACAATGTCCACGCTTGATCAACAGGGAGACCCATTAACCATGCAAATGGGAACATAATCACACCAAGGATACTTTCAAGTGAAAGTGGCTTCCAGAATAATGCCAAGATTTTGTCAATCAAAGCAGCCAAAGCAACGAAGGCAATAACGTTTGCAGTGATGATCAATACTAAACGACCAGCGCCTAGGATTGAATCGCCAAGAAATGAGAAGAATGGTTCGCGTTTTCCGTCTGAATCTTCTCCTTCAGAACCAACCTTGGCAATTGTATCTTCTTCTTCGGGAACCTTAACAGGATTCAACATACTTGTCACAATGATTGAGTTGATAATGTTAATTGGCACAGCCGTCAAAACGAATTGACCTGGTACCATTTGTGTATAAGCACCCAGAATTGAGGCCGTCACACAACTCATTGACATCATTGCCAATGTCACATTACGTTCTGCTTTCATTTGACGAAGTTGCATTCCTGAAATGGCAAGCACTTCAGTGTTACCTAAGAACATCATTTCTACAGCGAAGAATGATTCAAACTTAGGTTGACCAGTGATGAATGAAAGTCCACGACCGATCCATTTGATGATCCAAGGTAAGACACCAATATAAGTTAAGATGTCAAACATTGGAACAATCATCAAGATTGGAAGCAATGCACTTGTAATAAAGTTCATTGACTTAGCAGTACCACCATAATCGGCACTCACCCAGTTAGGTAAGGCGAAGATGATTCCTTGATAAGCCACTTCAACTAACCAGTTGAATCCGTCAGCGGCAGCTTTAACTGCGTCACGACCAACTGAGAAACTAGTGAAGAACCAAGCTAAAACAAGGTTAAGGACGATCATAATTGCGATTGAACGCCAATTGATTTCTTTTTTCTTACGTGAGAAAAGGAAACCAATCCCTAAGAAAACAATTAATCCAAGAATATTAATTGCTACGTACATGAGCTACAAACCCTTCTATAAAATATTTTTTACACGACTAAAACTAATCCGAATGTTCAAGAAAAAAATGATTGCAACAGAATTAGTGGTGCCTTATAAATATACCGCTTTCATTTTCATCTGTAAACTTTTTCGAATCAAATATATTAGCACTTGTACGATATTTTATTTACAAACTGTTAAAAACATTATTGATAATAGACACTAATTACAAATTTCATGAACTTTTCATAATTTATTCATACAAAAATATCTCATGATTTTTTTAGAATTCTAATCAAAAAAATAGTCAACTTTTCATAAAAGTTGACCATGCTAACAATTAATTAGTGCCCCTGCCAAGGACTTTTATTATCATCCCATTAACAAATTTTTTCAAGGTTATTTTTACAATAACTTTCAAGTAATAACCCACTATTTACCGCACACTTTTGATTGATTCGTTTTTTTAGTGGTTTCAAACCAAATAAAAAAGAACCCGAGCCCTTCTCAAACTCGGATTCCCCACTACCAGGAAGGTTAACAACAACTGCCTGATGTTTCATTCTTCAATTCTATAATCTTCGCCTCAAAACTTAGCTATTTTAAATCTTGTTCCACTACGCATATAACAAATCTTTGAAAACTTACTCGAGGTGCGAGATGTTACTTATTCATTATGGTCTACTTGAATCGATTATCTGGTGTCTCAAATGCATCGATTCATTACTTAATTTTTATTGACTGGTTCTTCGAGATTCCCTATTGGTACTGTGCTACTTACCTTTATCACAAAGACATTTCGTTCCATGTTCCAAGGAGTTTACTCGAGAAGGAAAGACAGTTTTGTTTAACTCCCTTCCTGTATTGTTATAGTAGCATGGTCGGTGATGAAGTGGCAAATGAAACGCTTTCTTTTTGGTGAGTTTTTTGGTTGTTTCTTATATATAGGAAAGTTGTTGGTTCAATCTGTTTAAAGGTAAAGTATTGTAGACATTTAGCTTAAAAAAATTTAAAAACATTTTTTTCTTTCTTATAGACTAAACGTGTTCCGAACAACAGTTTCTTCCGGTTAATCCAAATAAAAGCGTGGTCACAGACCCTGTGACCACGCTTTTATTTACATTAATCCTCAGAAACTACCCGTTGTTCTCCACACTCTCTCTTGAGTAACTAGCCAAATCAGCTAGAATTTCTTCCAAGAAATCTTGTTTTGACATTGTGTTTTGTTCCTGTTCACCATACTTACGGACTGTGACCGCATTATCTTTAATTTCACCGTCACCGACTACTAATGTGTATGGTACTTTCTTTGTTTGACCTTCACGAATCTTATAACCCATTTTTTCGTTTCGGTGGTCAACATCAACACGGATCCCAGCTGCTGCAAATTCTTTGCTTAATTCATCAGCGTAGGCACCATGAACTTCTTCTTTAACAGGAATAATTTTAACTTGAACTGGTGATAACCATGTTGGGAATGCACCTTTGTACATTTCTGTTAAGTAAGCTGTGAAACGTTCCATCGTTGACACCAAACCACGGTGAATCATGATTGGACGATGTTGTTCACCATCTTCACCGACATAATGCAAATCAAATTGTTTAGGCAACATGAAGTCTAATTGAATGGTTGATAACGTTTCGTCGTTACCTAAAGCCGTCTTTGTTTGCACATCCAATTTTGGACCATAGAATGCGGCTTCACCTTCTGCTTCGTAGTAATCAAGACCCATGTCATCCATGGCTTGTTTCAACATTGATTGCGCGTTGTTCCACATTTCATCATCGTCAAAATACTTGTCTGTATTTTCAGGATCACGATAGCTCAAACGGAAACTGTAATCATCAATATTAAAGTCATGATACACTTCGATCATTAACTTCAAGATGCTCTTAAATTCATCCAAAATTTGGTTAGGGGCAACGAATGTGTGACCATCATTCAAGGTCATTTCACGCACACGTTGTAAGCCTGATAAAGCACCTGATTTTTCGTAACGGTGCATCATTCCTAATTCAGCAATTCGTAATGGTAATTCACGATATGAACGAATGTGGTGGTTAAAGATTTGAATATGACTTGGGCAGTTCATTGGCCGTAATTCAAGTTGTTCGCCATCGCCCATGTCCATTGGTGGAAACATGTCTTCACGATAGTGTTGCCAGTGACCAGAAGTCTTATAGACATCTAAGTTCATCAATACTGGGGTATAAACATGCTTATAACCGTTAGCAACTTCTTTATCAATGATGTAGCGTTCGATGGTACGACGAATCGTAGCACCTTTAGGCATCCAGTAAGGAAGACCGGCACCAACTTTAGGATCAACAAAGAACAGATCCAAATCATTACCAATCACACGGTGATCTCGTTCTTTAGCTTCCTGGCGTTTTTGCAAATCTGCAGCCAAGTCATCTTTTTTATAAAATACTGAACCATAAATCCGTTGCAACATTGGGTTTGATGATTTACCTTCCCAATATGCACCAGCAACTGAAAGTAGCTTAAAGTTCTTCACAACATCAGCGTATGTCAGTACTTCACCACTTGCTGGGGCAATGAAATCACCAACTTGATATACGGCCACTTGACCATTTTCTGCAGCTTCTTCAAATAATTGGCTTAAGAATTGATCACCCTTCGCACTCTTTTGGGCATCAGCCAATGAAATTTCTGATTGTTCGATTTTGACATCGTCTTTAGCGTATTTTTTAATTTGATCTTCTAATTGTTCAAGTTGATCGGCAGAAACTTGGGCATCGTCTTTGTCAGAATCAGCATAAAAGCCATCTTCGCTGGCAAGACCGGCACCTAAACGGATGCCTGCAAATTGTTCGTGCAATGCAGCTTGTAATAATAACGCTGTTGTTTGACGAAGTGCCTGTAAACTTTGATCGGAATCGCGATCAATTTTATCAACTGAACCATCTGGTGCTAAAATTTGAACTTGTGCCATTGTTTCTATCCCCTTTGAATTGTTTTTATCCCGATCAACAAAAAAGTCCCTAGTATCGACTAAACGATACTAGGGACGTTAATTATCTATTGAATAACGTGGTTCCACCCATGTTCGTAGACCAATCGCATCTAGAATTAGACTGACCTACCTCAAATTGGTGATATCGGGACCATCCCGTTTTTCCTTATGTCGGAAAACAGTAGCAAGAGTGGTATTAATCAGTTTCATCAATCATAAGCTTTCAGATGAGGCTTAATCTCTCTGGTTTGAATTCACCAACTAACATGTCTCTTGATGATGTTTTCGATTATAGCACCCCTTATAAAAATAGCAAGGTTAATTACGGATTTAATTTTGATTGATCGTTAATTGACCGTGGGTGACGATTGATAATGGCGTAAATGATAATCAAAGCGACAAACCACACAAGAGACACCATCACGGAAATTCTGGTTTGTGCATCGAATAAGAGAAATACTAATACCCCAATGAAAAAGATTAAACTAGCATAATCCGTGAACGGATAACCAGGCATTTTAAACGATGGCACACCGAGTGGCTTTTGTTTACGAAACTTAATGTGGCACCATAATAAAATAATCCAAACAAACACGAAATTAATGGTCGAAACGCCTGAAATTAAGCTAAAAATACCGGCGGGCATCACATAGTTTAAAATCACGACGACAAACAAAATTGCTGATGAAAAATTAAGGGCATTGACTGGTACGTGACTGGCTTTCAATTTTGTATAGCGTTTGCCCGCATTGCCCCCAGTTGCCAATGCATATAGCGTGCGACTGGTACTGAAAATGGCGCTATTGGTGGCTGACATTGCAGCAGTTAACACGACAAAGTTTAAAATACCTGCCGCTGCAGTAATTCCGATTCCTGAAAAGACTTGGACAAACGGACTAGCGGTTGTCGTAATCTTGTTCCAAGGATAAACACACATAATGGCAAGCATTGAACCAACGTAAAATAGTCCAATACGGATTGGTAAACTGTTAATCGCTTTAGGTAAATCTTTTTTGGGATCTTGTGTTTCACCAGCTGTTAAACCCACCATTTCAATGCCGACAAACGCGAAGACGACCATCTGAAATGACAGTAAAAAGCCAACTGGTCCAGTGGCAAAAAAGCCACCATGTGAGACTAAATTTGATACTGATGCAGTTGAGCCGGCTACTTTGGCGTGAGTGACGGTTAAAACTAAACCAACGACCACAAGTGCAATAATCGCCAAAACCTTGATCATTGAAAACCAGGTTTCTAGTTCCCCAAACAATCCAACATTGACTAGATTAGTGATGAGCAACAGAACAATGATGACTAGTGGGCCAACCCATTGGGGTAAATTTGGAAACCAATATTTAAGATAAATTCCTGTCGCAGTCAGATCCGCCATTGCCAGCGATAACCAGCATGACCAGTAGGTCCAACCCGTAATAAACTCCATCCGATCGCCAAGATATTCTTTAATAAAATCAATAAAAGAATGCTTGCTCGTGTCTGATAGCAACAGTTCCCCAATCGCACGCATCATGAAGAAACAAAAGATCCCAACAATCAGATACGACAAAATAATCGAAGGCCCAGCATTGCGAATTGCACTACCAGAACCAAGGAACAACCCAGTTCCAATGGCCCCACCAATGGCAATCATCTGAATGTGCCGACTTTTCAGTCCACGAGATAGTGTAATTTGCTTATCATCTTCCATATGCAACCTCCTAGTAGTCAATGTGAAATAAAAGTATCAAAAAAGTCCCTTGTACATTTTAGAAATGTACAAGGGACGTATGGTTTTACGCGGTTCCACCCAAGTTTACAGAGTGCGGAGAAAGCCGGTTAACTTCTGAGGATTAATTTGATATTAGTGAAATCCCTATTTTTGGGATTTTACTAATATCGGATTAACCGGAAGAAGTTGGCTTTCGGAGCACGTTTCTGCCTCCAAAGGTCAATAAAGGAACCCACCCATAAATTAAGTCCAATTTATAACGCCATATCATTTCACTGCTTTCACCACCACAGTGTCTCTGTCACACGTCTCATGAGATTACTAGCCATTATACGTTGCCACTCAAAATTGTCAATAACGATTTAACAATTTTGGCTTCTATACAGTAATTATTCCTACCACGTAACTCCTGTTATATCAGCCATCCGCCTTTTTCTCATCTAATTTTAATAAATATTTTTATAAATCTGGCACTTGTTTCACAAAGCGATCAAATATCGCTTGCATCTGCTCGTCACTTTCAGTCAACCATTCTGGATGAAATTGCGTGCCCCACACCAAATGATCATCGCTTTCAATGGCTTCAATCACCCCATCACGACTATGGGCAATGGCTTTTAATTTGGCACCTAGTCGATCAATAGCCTGATGATGCACTGAATTTACCAGGTGTGTGCTCCCTAAAATGGGAGTTAACCAATTGTCTTCATCGATCGAAATATCATGTGTCACTGCATGAACATCAGTCGGTAGTTGATTATGCTTAACAACAGGATTGGCAATTAATTTCAAATCTTGATAAAGGGTGCCACCTTCAGCAATATTGATTAACTGTAACCCACGACAAATTCCTAAAATGGGTAGCTTTGCCGTTCGAGCCGCATGATACATCGCCAATTCAAATAAATCTCGTTGTCGATCAACCTCTCCTAATGCGGCATCCGGTTGCTGCGAATATAACATTGGGTCAGAATCTTCGCCACCTATGAAGAAGACAGCATCCAAATGCTCAACGTACAGTTTTGCCGTTTGTGCCAGATCATTTTTGGCGACCGGCAAAACCATTGGCAGCCCACCAGCATTGACGATTGTGTCAATGTTAACATTTTGCACATATTCAATTTTACTATCAATAAAGTGCGCATCTGGTTGATGAAGTTGCGCACCTAAAATACCAATAACGGGTTTCATATTTTCACCTACGCATTCAAAACTTTGTCTAAGAAATTCTTGGTTCCTGGATCTTGAGGGTGATCAAAGACCGTTTGTGGATCTCCTTGTTCTTTGATAATGCCATCTTGGAAGAAGATAACCCGGTCAGCCACACTTTTGGCAAAGCCCATTTCGTGAGTCACGACCACCATTGTCATTCCCTCTTTGGCAAGCCGTTTCATAACTGCCAAAACATCCCCAACCATTTCCGGATCAAGTGCAGAAGTCGGTTCGTCAAATAACATAATGTCTGGTTTCATCGCTAGTGCCCGTGCAATCGCAACTCGTTGGGCCTGGCCACCAGATAATTGAGCAGGCATGGCATCGGCTTTTTCACTTAATCCAACAATATCGAGATAGTGCATGGCTTCTTTTTCTGCCTCATCTTTATCAACCTTTTTTAATTCAGTCGGTGCTAAGGTGATATTTTTTAACACATTGAGGTGCGGAAATAAGTTGAAATGTTGAAACACCATGCCGATATTTTGGCGGACTAAATCTAAGTTAGTTTTAGCGTCACTGATATCATAACCATCAATATAAACGCTGCCACTAGTCGGATCTTCAAGTTTATTTAAACACCGCAAGAAAGTACTTTTCCCTGATCCAGATGGCCCAATCATGCAGACCACCTCGTTATTTTTAACGTCGAGATTGATTCCCTTGAGCACTTCATTACTGCCGAAACTTTTATGCAAGTCTTTAACTTGTACTTTATAATCTTTATCCATTGCTATCCCATCTTTCTTTGTACGTAATTTGATAACCAAGTTAACAACGTAATGATGATTAGATACATCACTGCAATAATCGTCCAGACCTTAAAGCCTTCCATGTTCTTAGAAATGATAACTGTCCCGGTCTGGGTCAGTTCCATCACGCCAATGGCTGACAGAATAGAGGTATCTTTTAAAGTGATGATGAACTGGTTAATAAAAGATGGAATCATGATTTTAATTCCCTGAGGCGCAATAACTTTCCACAATGCTCGGTTATATGGCAACCCCAAACTACGAGCGGCTTCCCATTGACCACGATCAACTGCTTTAAAGCCACCTTTGACGAACGCCCCAATATAGGCTCCTTCATTGAGTGTCAAGGTAATCACACCAGCAGTAAATAGTGGGATTTTATGACCTACAACATCCGGCATACCAATATAGATAAAGAAGGCCAATACCATCATTGGCAACCCACGAAAAATATATGTTAACGTGCTGGCCGTCCAAGGCAATGCCTTCCCATCGGCGATACCCATTACCCCTAAAATGACACCAAAAACGGTTGCAAAGACAATCCCGATGACAGCTAGTTCAATGGTCATCCACAACCCATTTAACAAGAATGCGTGGTTATTTTTGATTAAACCCGTGATCGTTCGTTCTTTGGCACTATCAGTATGTTTTGCACTACCGGTAAGATATTTATCAATAATTTTTTGTAATTTACCAGACTTTTGCAAATAGGCGAGACCGTGGTTGAACTTCTTGAGTAATTCCTGATTCTGACCTTTTTTCACTGCGAATGCGACTGGTGTTTTGGCGGCTGGCTTGGTCACAATTTTCAACGGAATGCCGTTACTAATGCCATATTGTAAAACTGGTCCGTCATCAAATGTCGCATCTGTGCCACCATTTTTGACGTCATTCCACATAGGATTCGAATCGTTGAAATATTTCACCTTAAAGCCGTACTTCTTGGCTAGCGATTCCCCGTAAGCTGCACCAGTGGTCCCTGCTTTTAAGCCCACCGTTTTGCCCTTTAAATCTTTCACCGACTTAATCTGTGAATTATTTTTGCTAACCGCGACCACGACACCGGCATTATAATACGGTGTCGAAAAATCAAATTTAGCTTTACGTGGTTGTGTCACACTCATACCGGCCATAATGCCATCAATTTGGCCTGCTTGGACTGCTTGCAGTTGCGCATTAAAGCCCATGATTTTTAATTTGTATTTAAAATGTTCATGCTTGGCAATGGCTTTTAGGATGTCCATATCAATGCCATTGTTTTGGCCATTGTAACTGCCGTCTTTGCTTTCAATTTCATAGGGTTCAAAGGTTGTCCCCGTCCCAATTGTATATGTAGGATCTGCTTTGATTGAGTGACCGTAGTTGATCGTCAGGAACCCAATTAAACAGGTTGTTAGTGCCAATAACCATTTTACTGTTCGTCGATTGTCATGCATTGCCATTCCCTCTTTCAAAATTAACTTGTAGAATAACCTAACACTTAATCACTATTAGTTATAGGTTATTCATTGAAGTACGTTTTTTAAAAGGATGAAAGCGCTTTCTTATTTTAAAAATCGAAGTTTATTTTTAACTAGGCTTAATTTTCTTAAGGGACAAATATGCCCGTTTTTTACCCGCCTTATATCATCATTTACCAAATTTGTATACCATTCCCTATTATATTCAGATATAATTTAGGTATTCTCTTGGGAGGAAAATAATTATGAAAAAAAAATATACTCATTGGGGGGCAATACTAGCCATTGTGGCTTTAGTATTTGTACTGAGCGCTTGTGGTGAACGCAAACAGTTTGTTAACGATGCACAACTCAAACACTACCCAAAGCAAGAAACGTCACTGTCCGTACGACCCACATCTGGTGCCAGTGAGGCTAAAATACGCGAACTAACAGCCTCGGCTTATACCAATACAAAAACTAACATAGCGTTACTGGTCGATGAAGGCCGTTTAGATGGCGAAAGTAGCTCATCGAAAGCTAAAATCATTTTTGACTATCACAGTGGTAAAACCTACACGTCACTCGATGAATTGATGGACACCATGGCTGCTAGCTCCGATATCACTCAACCATTTGAAGGCAAGTATTTGACCGGCAGCATTCATCAACTCACCAAGGCTGAAGATAGCACCGCCGATGAAATTGGCATTGCAACATTTGATGTCTTGTTTGCCAATCCAAAACTACAAAAAAATTGGCTCAAAGATTTGAACCAGATTTTGAGTAATACAAAGAACGATAAATTCAAAAAATTTGGCCAACATCTCACGTACACGTACTCGCATGCTCAAGTACGCGAGATTGCCAAACAATTGAATCATCAAATTAAAAATGAAAATTCAATCTCAGATTTAGCGTTAAGTGATAGTGAACTTGATGATTTCAATGACAAACTTGATAACTATCAAATCACGCAAACTGTGTATGATAATCGTCGTAAAACCAGTTTTAAAATCAAAACTAGTGATAGTACCTATCATGTCACGTTATCAACCGCTAAATCACAACGATCAGTTGAAACGCCTGAATGGACAGACACGATGACCAGAAGTGAATTTCAAGACAAGATGAAAAGTGCCATGGAAGATGTTTACGATGACATGCTTGGTTCATACCTAGAAGACTATTTCAACCAGTCCGGTTCTTCTGATGAAGACTACTTCGGTTATGGCGATAACAGCGATTCAAGCAGTGATAGCTCCAGTGACAAAGATGATAACAGTGATGACTTTGATGTCAGCAGTTTAACCTATCATCTCAATCCAATGACCCATCAAAACTTAAGTGAAAGAAGCGTTAATTAATCATGAAAAATACACTCAGAAAAATAATACTCGTTTTTGCGGTTATGACTTTAACAGTCGTATTAACTGCCTGTGGTGAAAAAAGTAGTTTCGTGAAAAGTAATAAAGTTGATTCTGCCAATCAGCAAAAAGTATCAGTTACCTTTAAGCCCACTAAAAATGCCAGTGATGTTGCTCTTCAGCGGGAAAAAATAACATCTTATGCCAACCACGATAAGTCTTTTTTCAAATTAGTTGATTCACTGCATCACACCAATAAAAAGGATGATAACTTAATCACCACTTTTTATAATAATAAGGATCAGCGGGCTTATCTCAAAGCTGATTATTTATCAGCTTCCACTAACCAGGACTTGAAAGCCATTATGAGTAAGTTTGCTGACAAATACATTACGTTTACTTATTCAAAGCTCGGTCAAGAAACGGACAGCGGCAATTTCTTTAGCACGGGTGACTTGGTCGTCATGTTATCTAATAAAAAAACACAAGATGCCTTTAATGATGCAATGAGTGCTGCAATGAAAAACACGAAAAATAAAAATTTCACCAAGAATGGTGACACTGTAACTCATAAATTTACACATGCTGAATTAAAGAGTTTATTGAAAAAATATAATACTGTCATTAAGAAAGATAAGGACACAAAAAATTACGCTTTACGTGCTTCAGAGATTGATACAACCAATGATAAAATTGACGCTTCGACTGTGACTGAAAAAGTGAACACAAAACAAAATAAAGCCACGATCATCATTAAAAACAAAGGAGTGACTTATCAGTTAAACGTTGCTGTTGCTAAGGATAGCACCAATGTTAAGTTACCAGTCAAATCAAAACTAATGTCTGCTAGTCAATTTGAACATGAAGTGATGAATTCAACGCGGACTTATTTTGATAGTAAACTGTCCGAATAACAATTAGCGTATGCAGAGCGATCTAATTATATTTAAAAACTAAAACAGCGTCATCACAGATTTTGTGATGGCGCTGTTTTATGATGTTGTGCTTTTAGATATATTTTGTTGCTATTCTTTTTGCTTTTTTATTGCTGAAACGTGCTCCGGAAAACTGCACCCTCCGGTTAACAGACTTTAAGTAAAATCCCAAGATCAGGGATTTCACTTAAAGTCCGTTAATCCTCAGGTGCAAACCGTTTTCCTCCGCACTCTAGTTGTTAAAAGGCACCGCATTTTCCTTCGTGATTTTCTTAATTCCATGGAAATACGGAACTAACACTTCAGGAATCGTTACCGAACCGTCTTCGTTTTGGTAGTTTTCTAAGATTGCGGCCACTGTTCTACCTACAGCAAGTCCTGAACCATTTAGTGTGTGGACGTATTGTAACTTGCCGTTTTCGTCACGGTACTGGATATGGGCACGGCGGGCTTGGAAATCTTCTGTGTTTGAACAACTTGAGATTTCACGGTAGATATTTTGTTCTGGCATCCAGACTTCAATATCATGCGTTTCGGCTGCTGAGAATCCCATGTCACCTGTTGATAAGGTGATGACATGATAAGCTAGACCTAATTTTTGCAAAATATTTTCGGCATTGGCAGTCATTTTTTCTAATTCATCGTATGAATTTTCTGGTTTGGCGTACTTCACCATTTCAACTTTATTAAATTGGTGCATCCGAATCAAACCACGAGTATCGCGGCCAGCCGAGCCAGCTTCTGATCTAAATGATGGGGTTAAAGCCGTTACGTAAACAGGTAGTTTTTCTTCCGGAATTACTTCGTTAGCAAAGTAATTCGTTAATGGCACTTCAGCCGTTGGAATCATCGTCAATTCTTGATCTTCATTTTGAATTTGATAAACATCTTCAGTAAACTTAGGAAATTGGCCGGTTCCATACATCGCATGATCATTAACCAAATATGGTGGCAAAATTTCGGTGTACCCTTCCTTCATGTGTTCATCCAGCATGAAGTTGTAAACGGCCCGTTCAAGTTGTGCACCTAAACCGACGTAGTAAACAAAGCGGGCACCAGATACTTTAGCGGCGCGTTCAAAATCAAGAATACCCAGATTTTCACCAATATCCCAATGTGCTTTTGGTTCAAAGCCAAAATCAGGAATTTGACCTACTTTACGTTGTTCAACATTGGCATCTTCGTCAGGACCAACCGGAATACCTTCGTGAGGCATATTTGGTAGGTGAGCCATCTTATTGTGAAAATCGTCATCGACCGTATTAAGTTGGTCATCCACTTTTTTTATGTCTGCACTAACTTGTTGCATTGCGGCGATGGCATCATCAGAACTTTCATTATTTCGTTTTGCCTCACCAATCGCTTTTGAGGCATCATTACGCTTAGCCTTAAGTGTTTCTGTTTCTTGAATTAATTCTCGTCGTTTTTCGTCTAAAGTAAAAATTTCATCAACATCTTTTGGATCTGTACCACGCGTTTGTAACCGTTCCTTATAGTAATCCGGTTGGTTACGCATTTTCTTAATATCTAACATGTCATTACCTCCACAAAAAGAGCCATTTCTTCCCAAAAATTTTGGGACGAAATGGCTCTTTTCCGCGGTACCACCCAAGTTTGTCTACTGACACCCTCAAACAGTTGGTAACGGCAACGAGACCGTGCGGCATTACCCGCCCACATTATTGCACCGGAGTTTCGACAAGCAACTCACATCAACCGCTGCCTTTCTGGATGTCTACTTAAAATGCACTGTGTTTAACTTTAAAGTGCATGTTAACATATGCCTGATTGTTTTGCAATCTTCTAGAAAGCTTCGCGACCAAAAACGTAGTATGAAAGCGCACCAAATGGAGGCATGACAAAAACTAATGCGATCCACAATCCTTTGTTACCACGTAAAAAAACGTTACTTTTAAGAATATCAACCAAAGCAAAAATTTGAATAAATAGCCCAAAGATGACCATTGGCAATAATTTTTTCGGGAATCGATGTGTCCGACAATGTTTATGCATGTTAAATCCTCCTTTGTTTTACAGCTCTAATATACCACGAAAAGCGAAAATTCAACGACGAGAGCCTTTAATTATTTGATAATCTTAAAGTTGCGTCGCGCATCCACTTTAATTTCATCATGCTTAGCAAAATACTGCATAATGAGTTCCGTCATATCTACCGTGACTTCACTAACAATTTCAGCAGGTGAAAACATCCGATAATCGCCACCGCCGCCGGCACGGTAACGATTGAGCACCACTTTTAGTTGGTCATCGTCTGCCACTGGCTGGCCATGATACGTGAGGCTTAACAAGCGTTGTCCACGGGGCCGGCTAATTTGGCAACGATATTCCACACCAGCGTACATGTCATAATTAAAGTGTTGTACTTTAGGTACTAAGTAATCTTGCGCCACCGTAATTTGATCGTTTTCAACCGTAAAATAGTTCACTGATTGTTCAATGGCTGCTTTCAACTGTGCCCCATTAATGGCAACGACTGCTAATGTATTCGGGTAAACATAGCTGTTAACAATTTGTCTACGCGTCACAATCTCTTGAAAGCCCTGTACTTGATCATTGAATAAACTGGTAGCCGAAATATCTACACCAGTTGCATCGCTTTGAATGCGATTAATTAAATTGATGTATGGGTGGCCATTTAATCTGGCCTGGAGTGGACTCTCAATTGGCATTGCCTTGTTTAATTGACCCGCTGGTTGATCGAGCCATTTTTCTGTTGCTTGTTGCCAATCTTGATTTGATGTTAACAGTGTTTCGTTGGGCTCGAAATCTGCTGCATTAATCAACCGTGCTTGGCGATTGATCACCTGATGATGTTGGTCAAGTTCTAAGGTCGCTTGGCCCATAAACCGACCGCGTTCACCTGGTTGGGTAATGGCAACATTTTGCGCAACCTGTGCGAGTTGGCGATGTTGGTGTCCCGTGACCAAGACATCAATTCCAGGTACCTGCTTGAGAATTTCGTCGCCTTCATTTTCGCCCGTTTGCTTGCTGACATCCACTTGACCTGTTTCTAAATCACCTTCAAAACCGCCATGATAGGCGACCACCACGACATCAGCCAGTTCACGCAAGCGTGGTACCCAGTATTTAGCCGTTTCGAGAGCAGACTTAAATTGCCAATTTTTTAAATTTCCACTCGTTTCCCAATGTGGTACATAGGCTGTCGTCAGTCCTAAAATAGCGACTTTAACGCCATCACGCTTTAATAACGTATACGGCCCATCAATAACTGGCGTGTCATGTTGATCAACTAAATTGGCCCCTAGAATTGGATAGTGGCGTTTTGCCAAACAGTCATGTAGATAATCAAAGCCATAATTAAATTCGTGATTACCCAAAATACCACAATCATATTTTAATTGATTAATTATTTTTGCGTAGCGCTCGCGGTATGGCGTACCGCTTTTATTCGTATACATTGTTTGCGGGCTACCTTGAATTAAATCCCCATTTTCAATGGCAATTACCCATTCATCGTTGCTAGCCTGCTGTCTGATCGTGTTCATAGCAGTGGCCAAGCGAAACAACCCATACGAAACCGTACTATCTGCTTGTTGATAGTCCGTGGGGTATAAATAACCGTGAACATCACTGGTCGATAGTATCGTAATTTTCATTTCCTACTCCTTAAACTAACCGTTTTCTTAACATCCCTGAGAATAAGTCGATTGCAGTAACCATAATAATGATCCCAATCAAGATAATCCCTACACGTGGCCATGTTCTGGTTTGAATCGCAAATAATAATGGTGTACCAATCCCTCCGGCACCAACCATCCCTAAAATTGAGGCAGACCGCACGGCAATTTCAAATCGATACAGCGTATACGACATAAATTCTGGCATAATTTCTGGTAAAGTTGCCAAAAACAGTGTGTCTGTTGCAGTTGATCCGGCACTCGTCAGTGCTTCACTTGGACGTCGGTCCATGTTTTCCACTGCTTCAGAAAAGAGTTTTCCGAGCATTCCAATTGAGTGGATACTAACCGCGAGTACCCCGGCAAATGATCCGGGACCGACCGCTTTGATGAACATGATCGCTAACACGATTTCTGGAAAGGTTCGGATAAACGTTAGCACCACTTTACCGCTAGTTGAACGCATGTGGCGTTTACCTGCTTCAGTTCGTGCTGCCCAAAACGCAAAAGGAACACTTAAAATGGCAGAAATAAATGTCCCGATAAACGCAATCGCTAAGGTTTGTAAAATTAAACTAAATAAATCTTCACCGCTACCGTCATACACGTAACCCCAGTCTGGATGTAAGAGGCCATGTAGAATCGACTTGCTGACTTCACCGGCAGATTCTTTTAGTCCTGTGAATTTCATTTGTGAAAAGGCCCAAATATAAATGATGAGCACTAATAGGGCCCAGTAGACCCATTTGTTTTGATACCATTTGATTGTCTTTTTTTGATTTATCATTGCAACTTCTCCCGTAAGTAATTACTGAGCCCATCAATTACCAACACGATAATTAAAATTGCGATGATAATGACTGAGGTGTTGTCATAGCGAAATTCGTCTAATGATCGTTGTAAAAACACCCCAATACCACCAGCACCTAGATATCCTAGGACTGTTGAGGCTCGCACGTTAATTTCAAACGTATATAAAAAGTAGCTCAAAAATTGATTGAAAATTTGCGGAATCACCGCAAAGACAATCACTTGAATCTTGTTAGCGCCACTGGCACGCAGCGCCTCTAATGGTCCATCATCGATGGTTTCGACAGCTTCATAAAATAGTTTTGAAATCATTCCAAATGAAAATATCGCTAAAGTAAACACCCCGGCAATAGGTCCGATACCGACAATGGCAACAAATAAAGCCGCCAACAACAGATCGGGCAATGTCCGCACCAAATTAAGAATAAAGCGCACAACTGAGCGTAGTGCAGTATTGGTTACAATGTTGCGGGCTGCCAGCAGCGCTAAGGGAATTGCCACTAGTGTTCCTAATGTTGTTCCAATAAGTGCCATTTGAATGGTTTCTAAAACTGGTGAAATGATCAGCGAAGTATATTCCCAGTTGGGGTGGGCCATTTTTTCAATAAGTACAAAGAATTGATTGATGTTCATCCAAAATGATGTCATATCAACCCCAGTTGCCATTGCTGAAATCACTAAACAAATCACAAATACGAGCGTCCAAGCGATCCATTTAAAATGAAAGCGTTGGGCAGTTGTTCTTTGTGGAATTTCGTTCATTTGAGGGCCTCCGCAGCTTCGTCTTCTTCGTAAATATCATGCAATTCAGCGGCTGAAGCATCTTCAATTGATTTATCATAAACTAGCTGTCCACCGCGCAAGCCAATAATGCGATCGGCATATTCTAAGGCAAGTTCGACGGAATGCAAGTTGACAAGCACGGTCATGCCGTAATCTTTGTTCAAACTTTTCAAATCATCCATCACTGCATGGGTGGTCAATGGATCAAGTGAGGCAATTGGTTCGTCCGCCAAAATAATTTGCGGATCTTGCATAAAAGTTCTAGCGACCGCCACACGTTGTTGCTGGCCACCAGACAATTCATCCGCGCGCGTGTAATATTTTTCGGCTAAGTTAACTCGTTTCAATGCATCTTGGGCTTTTTGCTGATCTTCTTTTGAAAAGAGGCCGAGAACACTTTTCCAAGTGGGATAATAGCCAACCCGGCCACACAATACATTACGTTTAACACTAACTTTTTTGACCAGATTAAAATCTTGAAAAATCATGCCAATGCTGCGACGAAATTCGCGTAATGGTTTCCCCTTTAATTGTTTGGTATCGATGCCGTTGACCGTTAATTTACCATCGGTAATTTCATGCATTTTATTAATGGTTCGTAGCATCGTACTTTTGCCGGCACCAGACAAGCCGACAACGACGACAAATTGTCCTGGATAGATATCAAAATTAATATCATCTAATCCAACCGTGCCGTTCGGATATGTTTTACTAACGTGATCAAAGCTAATAATTGGTTCTTCCATTACTGAGGTTCCTCCCTAAATTCATAAAAAACAGGGTAGCACAAAACCGCTTGCTGCCCCGTTAATTAACGTTCATTAATTGAACTTATTTATCTAATTTTTGTGCAATCTTATCGTATTTCCGGATGATGTTGAAGTTACTGTCTTTAGAATCAACATATCCTTCATGCGTATAGACTGACGAGATAATCTTGTGACCTTTTTTAGTTTTGGCAACATCTTTAAATGCCTTAGAAACTTTCTTTTGCCACTTAGGACTCATGTCACCACGAACCGTAATTGTATCGTTTGGAATAGCCTTCGTAGTATAAATTGGGACAACTTTACTCATCACATCAGGCGCATCTTTTTGAACGATTGTCCGGGCACCTTGGAAAACAAAGGCTGCATCAGTATCACCGTTGTAAACTGACATTACTCCTTGGTCATGTCCTTTCACTTGCACGGTCTTAATACCGTCTTTATTGACGTTGATCCCCTTCTTCAACAATTCAACTGCTGGATAAACCCAACCGGCTGTTGAAGTAGTATCTTGAACGGCAATTTTCTTACCCTTTAAGTCCTTGATACTCTTAATGTTACTGTCCTTACGAACTAAGATTTGAGCTTTGTAGCTCTTCACTTTTTGCTTGGTTTGTTGGTCATTTGGTTCTTTATAGCCAAAACGTGTTGCTTGTAATAACACTTTTGACCCATATTGTTTATGCGCTAATACATAAGCGTCAGGTGGTAGGAAACCAACATCAACTTTCTTAGAACCCATTGCTTCAACAATAGTGTTGTAGTTAGTTGAAACACTGACCTTGACCGGAATCCCCAATTGCTTGCTTAGTAATCCTTCCAGTGGCTTAGCCTTTGCTTCAATCGTATTGGCATTTGATGATGGTACGAATTGAACCGTTAACTTCTTCGGTGCATAGTCTCCACCTTTACTGCTAGAACTTTTACCACAGCCTACTAACACTGCTGCAGATAAAACGACTGCTAGCCCAGCAGTAAGTCGCTTCATAAACCTCATGAATGATCTCCCCTTGTATTTAATTTATGCTACAAATTTAATATAGTACAGAATACGAACATTTTCAATAAAATTCCACATTAATATCTGTATTTTATTAATTTTCTTGCTAATCGATTAACATTTGGCAAAAATAATTCGTTTTTACCTGTGTTTTGCCCACACATTCCCCAAAATAAAAACAAATTATGCTTGTTAAGAATATTCCGATGTTTAACTTACCACATATAAAACGCTTTCACAAATACCAATTTAAATTTTAATTTTTATGTTTATACCAAAATAGCTTTATATAGCTATGTTTAAGCTTGCTTTAATTAATATTTTTATGTATACCAATTTAATGGATTTTTAATTTTTAGGACAAAAAAAACCCGTAAGTTAAATTTGGTCTTTAACTTACGAGTTATTGATTTATGTTAGAACGTTAGACTGTTGTCGATTCCTAAATTAACTTCAATATTACCACGAGTTGCTTTTGAGTAAGGACAAATTTGATCAGTTGCTTCCATGATTTGGTTTTGTTCAGCATCTGTTAGACCATCAATATGGCATTTCAGATCAACCGCGATATGGAAATCAGCTGGGCCATCTGTTAATAACGTTACTTCAGCACTGACAATGTGTTTAGCTTCGATTTGCGCTTCAGCTAATGCAATTTCCATTGCACCGTTAAAACATGAAGCGTAGCCAGCTGCGAATAATTCTTCCGGGTTCGTGCCGCCTTTACCCGGATCTGTGATTTGGAAATGTAGTTTATCGTCTGGTGATTTAACCTCACCACTACGGCCACCTTGGTTAATCATCTTGTTAGAATACAACTTTTTTGACATTTTGATTCCTCCATTTCTTGGTTTCAGGTTAAGTATAACATTTTTATATCGTGTACGATATGTTTTTGATTAAAAAACCATCCTGGGCCCTTTTTTGGGTGGATGGTTTTTTGAATTTTTGTTGTTGGAACGTGCTCCGGAAAGCTGCACCTTCCGGTTAGCACCTTTACTTTTTTATTGCCGAAACGTGTTCCGAGCAACTGCTTCTTCCGGTTAACAGACTTTAAGCAAAATCCCAAGTTCAGGGATTTCACTTAAAGTCTGTTAATCCTCAGAAGCAACCCGTTGCTCTCCACACTCTAATCTGCCGACAATGCATCAATCGGATTCAACCTCGACGCTCTTCTTGCTGGTAGTAAGGCCGCGATGAATGAGATTGCTAATGCGATGATGATGGTGCTGATGACGTTGCCCCATGTAATTTGGACCATATTGTATTTCACAATGCCGTATAAGACCTTGTTCAAGCCAAAGCTGGCGACGTAGGCAATCACTAGTGACAAGGCTGCTGAGAATAGACCAATTAGGATTGATTCGGCCGTGAATAAACGGCGAATGTCTTTTTTACGTTCACCTAGTGCACGTAAAATACCGATTTCTTTAGTCCGTTCGGATACTGACATGTACATTGTCACGATGATCATTAATGCTGACACAAGTAATGAAATGCCGGCGATGGATGATAAGACGATTGAGGCAATTTGGACGTATTGGTTAACCGTATCCAAAATGTCACCGACTGTGATGGCACCGAAAATATACTTATCACCTTGTTTTGTCGCTTTGATATCTTTGGCAACACTCTTCACATTGCTAGCTTTATCCACATTCACAGAAACATAGTTCGCATCAGTGATGGCTTTAGAGTCCTTCATCAACTTATGCATCGTGGCATAGTTAGTTGATGCTGGTACAGAAGCGTTTTGGCCCCCTTTAGTAAAGCCTGAGACCTTCAACGTTTTCTTCATTTGAACAGGCTGATTATCCTTGTTAATCCATGGAATCGAGAAGGTGATTTTTTTGCCTAATAACGCTTTGTAATTCTTGCTTCCAGTTAAAGCAGTTGCTTGTGCTTTACTAATCACGACTTCATTATCTTTTGGTGCATGACCAACTGAAATCGTGTCACTAGCAAACGCCTTGGTCCAGGTTTGGAAACTGCTGCCGTTTGTGTTGTTCTTCTTGTACGTCAACGTATAGTTGCTTAACTGATAGGCTGCTTCAACTTGAGAAACATGCTTAATTTTCTTGAGTTTATTGACTTGTTTATCTTTAATCAATAATTTATCAGGTTGGCTTGAATACTTTTGCATCGACTCTTGTAATTGCGCCGTACTAATATTTTTACCAGTTGGATTTTTCAATACCGTAATCGAGCGCGGATTCACCATTGAATTAATTTGATCTTGGATGAAGCCGTTGACCCCATTACCCAGACCACTAAATAAGAGCACCGCAAACAACCCAATAGCCGTTCCCAGCATAATCAAGGAATTACGCCAGAAGTTGTATTTTAAATGCTTAAAGGCGTTATTATAACTGGCAGCTGACGATAATGGTTTGGGTTCTAGCTGCTTAACTTGATTTTCTGGCATCGGGTAGGCTGGTTTCAAGCGCGTATCACCATCTAACACACCGTCAGATAAATGAATAATCCGCGTTCCGTAGTTCGCCACGTCCTGTGAATGGGTAACGGCAATCACTAATTTACCTTGGGCCGCAATCTGGGCCAGCATTTCCAATACTTCTGCCGTATTTTGAGAATCTAGTGCTCCAGTTGGTTCATCTGCGATGATAATTTCTGGATCACTTGCTAATGCACGGGCAATTGCCACTCGTTGTTTTTGCCCACCGGACAATTGGTTCGGGTGCTTTTTCAATTGGTCGCCTAAACCAACTTGTTTTAACAACTGAATAGCCCGTTCTTTACGTTCACTGCTTGATAATTTCGTCATATCAAGTGACACTAAAATATTATCGACGATGTTTAAATGGCTAATCAGATTATACGATTGATAAATATAGCCAATCGTGCCGCGTCGGTAATCATCAAGTTGTTTTTCTTTTGTATGATCGAGCACATGTCCATCAACTTTAACTTGGCCGGTAAAGTTACGATCAAGACCGCCAATAATGTTCATTAAGGTTGATTTTCCGCCACCGGATTCACCTAAAATTGAAACAAATTCGCCGCGTTCCAACTCAAAGTCAATTCCGTTTAACACTGGAAATTCTTCTTTGCCTAAGTAATATGACTTATGAATGTCATGTAGTTCTAAATATGCCATAGAGCTCTCCTTTTTGTCAGCAAGTTCAGCTTCGTCGGTGTAAAGCCTAAAAAAGACAGTCACACATTTGTGATTGCCTTTTTTATTAACCGCAATTAATGGGCATTTACCACACTCGGTAAATTACACCACTGCATTAACAATTTCAACTAATTTATTGATAAATTAAAATTTAAACTCATCCACGATGTGCACATTGACGTTGTCACTACCGTGTAACAACTTAGCTACTGGACAACGTGTTTCTGCAATATCTAGCATTCGTTGGGCATTTTCAGGTGTTTGATCTGGAATCAGCACTTGGGCATCTAATTTGAATTGATACCCATGAGTGTCGTGCATCATATCAATACCAACGCGGACCTTACTTTTGTGTTCTAGACCTTCTCGTTTTTCCAGTGCTTGGAGTGTCGCATTTAAACAAGTTGCGAGTGCTAAGCCAACCAGTTGTTCCGGATTTGTCCCTGCATCCGGTTTGAGCGGGCTACTGACACCCAGACTCATCCCCTCTTGATTACCAACATATGAAACTCCTGGTAATCCAGCATCATTTTCAACTTCTGTATGGTATAAAACTTTATCAAGTAGTGACATAAGTATCCCCTTTTCTAGTTTGCCCCTAGTTTACTACCAGTTCCTACTGATTCAATACGATTTGCATCGTTTTTTCAATATTGGCACTATTTAAAAACATTGAAATTGATGAAATCCCACTAACACCAGTGGCCAGGACGTCAGGAACATTTTTTTCTGTGATACCACCAATCGCTACAATTGGCTTATCGCTGACTTCTAATAAATTTTTTAGCCCTGTCGTCCCAATTGCTGGATCAGCATCGGCCTTAGAATTTGTCGGATAAATCGGTCCACTGCCAACGTAAGCAACTTGTGGCAATTGATTAGCTACCCGAATTTCTGCTGCCGTGTTACATGAATAGCCAACAAACATATCGTCACCTACTGCATCAATGACGGCTTCAACTCGACGATCTTTTTGGCCAACGTGGACACCATCCGCTTGAATCTTAATAGCAAGCGGAAAATCGTCGTCAATAATTAACGGGATCTGATATTTCGTGGTCAGTTGTTTGCATTGCAAGGCCAACTCATAACGCTCATCTTCATTAAGACGTGAAGTGCCTTTTTCACGCAATTGAAATGCTGTAATGCCCGCCTTCATTAACGCTTCAATCTTGGGCAAAAATGCACTTGGGTCACCCAAATCTTGGGTACCGCCGACCAAGTAAGCTTTTAACATTTCTGCATTAAATTTCATCTGCTTCCACCTCGCGATAGGCCCAGTGATTCAGTGGCCCGTGTCCATGTCCAACCTGAATACCATTGCGAATCGTTGCATCAACATAGCTTTTACCCATGCGAATAGCTTGCTCGATTGAATCACCTTTCGCAAGTTGGGCCGTAATGCAAGCTGATAATGTGTCGCCGGTACCGTGAGTATTTTCCGTGGCTACACGTGGCGCACTCAACCAAAACGAAGTACCATTTTCAAGTAAGACAAAGTCACTACTTTGTCCTTCCTCAATAAAGTGGCCACCTTTAACCATCACGTTTTTCGTTCCCATGGCTTGTAGCTTTTTGGCTGCAGTTTCCATGTCTGCTTCATCTTTAATGGTCATTTGCGCTAATTTTTCCGCTTCTGGCAGATTGGGGGTCACAATCGTGGCGAGTGGCAAGAGTTCATTGGCTACCACACTAACTGCATCTTCGCTTAACAATGGTGCACCGCCTTTTGCAATCATCACCGGATCCACGGTTAATGGACCAAAATCATAACGTTTAAGGTTTTCCACCACCGTTTTTACCCTTGTCACATCGGCTAGCATTCCCGTTTTACAGGCTTTGATATCTAAATCTTCATCAAGTGACGCAAACTGTTCATCAATAATTTTGGGTGGGAGTGCCATAAAATCCGCTACTCCTAAAGTATTTTGAGCTGTGATCGCAACTAACACTGTAGTTGCAAAGACATGTCGTTCCTGAATCGTCTTTAAATCAGCTTGCATCCCCGCGCCGCCACCGCTATCAGAACCGGCAATCGACAAGGCCTGTGGATATTGTTTCGTCATTAGACTTCCTCCGTTGATAACTTACCTTCAATTTGTTTTTCTGTCACTAAGTTTAATTCATCCATGAGTTGAATTGCAAAAGTACCCGGGCGTGGTTGATCTAACTGCTCTGCCACTAATTGTCCAGTTGTCGCAAAGACTGCACACGCCGTTTGTGCCGCTTCATAAAAGTCAGTTGTTACTGCACTAAAAGCACCAACAATACTAGAGAGCATGTCTCCAGAACCGACGTGTAATTGAAATAATGATGTGCCATTATAAACTTTCGTAGCTTGGGTACCGTCGGTAATAATGTCAGTTTCCCCGCTTAAAATAACAACACAGTTACGCACTTGGGCACATTTTTTGGCAACTTCAACGAGATCACCAGATCCCGAACCGGCATCGATGCCCTTGGCGGCCCAGTCAATTCCGGCTAATGCGGCAATTTCACCTGCGTTGCCACGGATGATGTCTGGTTGAAAATCGGTTAATAATTGATTGGCAGCTTGGAGGCGGAATTGGACGGCTCCCACTGCAACTGGATCAATGATGAGTGGTTTGTGATATTGTTTAGCTAATTGGCCGACAACTTTAATTTGCTCTAGTTGTGGGATTGTGAATGCACCCAGGTTGATGACGACTGCTGAACTGATTTTGACCATTTCTTCTGCTTCTTTGACTTCCTCGGACATGATGGGTGAGGCACCGATCGCGTTGATGCCGTTGGCGACGTCTTGGACTGTGACGAAGTTTGAGATGTTGAAAACGATTGGGTTTTGGGTTCTTAGGGTTGTTAGTAGGTTGATTTTCATGGTTTGGGTCCTTTCGTTTTTAGGTGGTTTTTCTTCCTTATTTTTATGGCTGAAACGTGTTCCGAGCAACCCGTTGCTCTCCACACTCTGGCTCATTGCGTCAACTCAAAAAAATCATCACCCAAAAAGGACACTCACAAAACCTGTGAGCATCCTTTTTGGGTGATGATTTTTCAGAGCTAAACGACGCTCTTCGCATTACACTTTCCTTCGCAAGTACCAACTTCACAGGTTCAAAGGGATCACGTTTGATTAACGTGTCTCAGTCTTTTATAAGACACCCCTAGTGTGTATTTAATTGGTTTTATAATACTTGATTCATAAGTTAAATTCAATGGCTGTTATGAGGTGGTGTGTTAGAATGGTCCTGTAATAACCAATTTGGAGGGAAAATTATGCAAGATATTGCTGATACTTACACATTAAATAATGGCGTTAAAATTCCAGTTGTTGGTTTTGGAACTTGGCAAACTCCGAGCGGCAAAGTTGCCTATGATTCCGTTAAAATCGCTCTTGCAAGTGGTTATCGCCATATCGATACTGCGACAGCATATGGTAATGAAGAAAGTGTTGGGAAAGGGATTAAAGATAGCGGTCTTAACCGTCATGACATCTTTTTGACCACCAAACTTTGGAATCCTGACCACGGCTATGAAAATACGAAAAAAGCCCTCGATAAATCATTGACTAGTCTGGGTACTGATTACGTTGACCTCTACTTAATCCATTGGCCAAGTCCTGTGGATACCCGTGATCATTGGGAAGAATTGAATGCCGAAACTTGGCGAGCCATGGAAGAAGCCTTAAAAGCAGGTAAAACCCGTGCCATTGGAATTTCTAACTTCCGTCCTAAGCATTTGGAAGCTTTGATGAAAACTGCAACTGTCACCCCGGCTGTGAACCAAAACTTCTTAAACCCAAGTGATTTACAACCAGAAGTAACTGAAGCAAATGCCAAATATAATATTTTCAATGAAGCTTACAGTCCACTCGGTACTGGTAAAATCTTCTCTGTGCCAGAATTAAAAGAAATGGCCCAAAAGTATGACAAAACCGTAGCACAAGTTGTCTTACGTTGGTCATTACAACATGGTTTCTTGCCATTACCAAAATCGGTCCATGCTAATCGCATTGAAGAAAATACCGACTTATTCGATTTTGCTTTAAGCGCTGACGATATGAAGGTCATTGATGGCCTTCGTGGTGTTGCCGGTTTAGCAAATGACCCCGATGTTCAAAATTTCTAACCTTACTATAGTAGAAGATGTGATGCACATCTTCTTTTCTTTTTGCCGCTAACTATGCCATAATGATAGCCGATGATTTTATACAGATAGGATATTTTAAATGACTAAACAATCAAAATTTAAACAGGCTCCATCCATCGATGTCCCAGTTGATACTCGTTTTCCACTCACCATCAAACGTTTAGGAATCAACGGCGAAGGTATCGGCTATTTCAAACACAAGATTTGCTTTGTCCCCTATGCACTGGTTGGCGAAGTGATTGTTGCTGAAGTAACTGAAAGTGCCCCTAAGTTTTTGCGGGCTAAAATTCACCAAATTCGAACTGAAAGTCCCGATCGGGTTACACCACGTGATGCATATGCAAGTGAAGTTGGTGGCTTTGAACTGGAGCATCTGAGTTATCCAAAACAACTCAAATTCAAACGCGATGTCGTCGTTCAAGCACTCGAAAAATTTAAACCACGGGGCTATCGCCACTATGACATTCGACAAACACTAGGAATGAATGATCCTTATGCTTATCGAAATAAAGCTCAATTTCAAATCCGGATGATTAATGGCCATGTTGCTGCCGGACTTTATAAAACTGGCACGCACGACTTAGTTGATCTCGAAACCTGCAGTGTGCAGATGCCTGAGACAATGAAAGTTATGCGTGCACTAGTTGCCAAAATTGAAGCATTAGAAATTCCAATTTATGACGAACACCATAATTCTGGTATTTTAAAAACCATCGTGGTGCGCGTGGCACGTCACACCGGTCAAGTACAAGTCACATTTATTACCAATTCAACGAAACTGCCAAAAAAACATGAACTTCTAGAGTTCATCATGACTGAATTACCTGAAGTAGTGTCTGTCATGCAAAATGTTAATCCGGGTAAACAATCTTTAATCTGGGGAGATCAAATGATGCCCCTCGCTGGAGAAGATGCCATTACCGAACAGATTTCAGGGTTAGATTTTCGTTTGTCAGCCCGTGCCTTCTTGCAACTTAATCCTCGGCAAACTGAAGTTTTGTATCAAGAAACGGCTGACGCATTGGAACTTGATTCAGCAGATAATCTTGTTGATGCGTATGCTGGGATTGGTACTATCGGTCTGTCGCTTGCAAACCAAGTTAAAGAGGTCCGGGGGATGGAAGTCATCGCAGATGCCGTCGATGATGCTAACCAAAATGCCCGATTAAATCACATCACAAACGCTACCTATGAAGTCGGTAGTGCCGAAAAACTCTTTCCAATTTGGACCGATGATGGTTTCTTTGTTGACGCACTAGTGGTGGATCCGCCACGCACTGGTTTGGATAAGGCTTTAATTAATAGTATTTTAGACGTCCGCCCGTCTAAATTTGTCTATGTCTCTTGCAACCCTTCAACATTAGCTCGAGACCTCGTCACATTGACGAACGACTATCAAGTTGTGTTCATGCAACCCGTTGATATGATGCCACAAACAGCAAAATGTGAAGTTGTTGTTAAGTTAGAGCTTATTAAATAATCATTTTCATATTTTTATTAAGCAGATTTCTTTTAAAACAGAAATCTGCTTTTTTATTGCTGTCAAAGAGATTTACGATTTTTATCATCATTAATATCGATAAATAAAAGCTTATTTTATTTAGCCTTGTGCGATTTAATTGTATAAATTATATATAGGTTATTGATTGCATTAATTTTTCCTAAAGTTTATCATGAAAATATAAAGATAAGATTTGCCTTAATACAAACATTTCTTTTATCTTATTGAATTCCATTTTTCTAGCAATAAAAAAACTGGAGGTATCTATCATGAAGACAAACGAAACGAAAGTGCATTACAAGATGTATAAGATTGGCAAGAAATGGGCCGTGGCAGCCATTGCCGTTGGTACATTTAGTCTTGCAAGCGGTTACACATTAACTTCTGCTCATGCAGATGATACAGCAGTAACTACTGAACAAACATTGCCTGTATCTAGTGCTGCCGACGTTGTTGAACCAGCTACTGAATTAACCAGTAGTGCTGTTTCTGTAGTTGATTCTTCCACTGTGGCAGAAGTTGAAGCGCCAGCTGCAATTGAAACACCTCAATCAACTGCACCAATCACAGCTTCTAGCGCAGCGCCAACGACTAGTGTTGCAACTAGCGCTGCTCCTAAAGTGGCGGCAGCAAATGTGATCCAAAAGAATAATAAAAATTATACTCAAGTGACTAGAGAAAACTTTGCAGATTATTTTAATTTGAATGGTAGTGCCCAATATGATGCTGATTCAGGCATTATTACCATCACTGAAAACAAGCAAAATCAAGTGGGTAACTTCTCACTGAAAGAAAAAATCAATATGGATGAAGACTTTACTTTAAAGGGTAAAGTAAATATTGGTAATTCTAAAGCAGTCATTAATAAAATCGCTGATGGAATTGGGTTTGCCTTCCATGAAGGAAACACCACAGATATTGGTGAAGATGGCGGAAATCTCGGAATTGGTGGCTTAGTAGGTGCCATTGGTTTTAAATTAGACACCTTCCATAATGTAGAACAACAACCAACGAATACTGGCAGCAAGGATTCATACGGTTGGGCTGCAGATCCAACTAATCACACACCATATGGCGCCTTTGCCTACACTAATAAAACACCTGAGTTGATCAATGGTCGCAATGTTTATTGGCATATGCAGATGCTGATAGTGTTGAAAATTTACAATCTAACATTCTAGATGGTAGCTTCCATGATTTCACAATTGAATACGTTAACCATGTTTTGACCATTACGCTTGATATTAAAAAGAATAAGAAATATGTGTGGACAAAAACAGTTGATGCCGGTCAATCAGCGATGGCTATGATTGTCTCAGCTTCAACTGGTTGGGGAGCTACTCGCCAAGAATTCCAATTTGACTCATTTGAATATACGGCTGCGTCAACAGTTAACGTCCGCTATGTTGATCAAAATAATGAAGATATCGAATTGCCAGCGGACTTAATTGAAGCAAGTAAGCCTTCGTATTCGGATGGCGAAAGCATTGGTAGTAAATATTCAACAAATAAACTTGAAATTCCTGGCTACCGCTATGTTGGCATGGGTGAAGGTAGCATCCCTACAGAAGGTACTCTAACTGATATTGGTGACAACGGTACTGTAATTTACGTTTACGAGAAAGTAAACTATACGTCAGAATTCAAGACAGTTAGTCAAACTATTAACTATCTTGATGTTAACGATCATTCAAACAAATTAGCAAAATCTAATGTCCAAACGATTGGTTTTGTAACTGTTAAAGAAAACGATAAAAATCCGATTACTTACTACCTAGCTGGCGCTACAGAAGTTCCTGAGTTAGATTCACAAGGAAATCCACCAGCTGGATGGACGGCCGTGACGACAGAGCAAGCTGCTTACAAGAGCTGGCCACATGCTAACGTAACAAATTATCATGTTGTTTCCACTTCACAAACACCAGAAAACCTAACTGAAGTTGTGAGCACACCGGTTTCAGTTGATGATGAAAATTCAACAATTAATGTTTATTACGGTATCAATTATTCTTGGGTAGTAGACCATGCTGAACGTGTGATTGAATACGTAGATCAATCAGGCGCCGCACTTCCTGATACTACTCCGGATATTCAAGAAATTTCATTTGTGACGGTTATCGATCCAACCAAAGGAGACAACGATTCAGGTACTGTCTACTATGCACTTGGTATGCAAAACGTGCCAGAATTAGATAGCTCAGGCGTCCCTGTTGGTGAAGAATGGTACTTGTCTGATACCGCTAGCTACACCAGTGTTCCTCATCCAGATGTGACAAATTACCATGTTATCACAATCTCTGATGAATTAGCTGGTGATTTGACTAACGTTAATGCACAAACCGTATCTAAGGAATCTGGTAATTCCAAGATTATTGTGACATATGCACCGAACTATTCAGTCAGTGGCATATCCGTTACTAAGAGAAACATTAGTTATGTAAATACAGATGGTACAAGTATATTCCCTCCGAACAACCTGGCTATTACTTTCGTTGAAGTTAATAACCCTGCCACAGGCACACCTGAATACTTCTTTGCTTTTGGTGCACATCCAATCCCTATTTTAAATGATAATGGTACTCCAAAAGGAAACTGGTTCACTGGCTATAGTGCAAATTCGTCAGCTTGGTCACACCCAGTTATCTCTAATTACACAGTGATTTCAACAAGCAACCCAGAATATTCGGACTTAAATGGTATCTTTCAGTATCGGTTTTTCTTTGATCCAGCAAACACACCAACTGTAATTAACATTGTCATTACCTATGACCAATCATATGCAGTTGCTGATCATAATGTGGTGAATCAAACCGTTAAATACGTTGATCAACAAGGTGACGAAATTGGGTTTGATGCTAATGAACAAGCTCTTACTTTTGTCACTGTAGCAAGCGTGAAAGATCCTGAAAATCCACTCACTTATTATCAAATTGGTGATTTTGAGGAACCGACCTTAGATGAATCCGGTATCCCGGTAGGTGCTTGGACACTGATGGATGACAATTCAACATTTGTCACTGTACCACATCCAACTGATTCGAGATACAAGATCATTAGTACTTCTGATACAGAAAACAGTAACTTAGAAGAAGTATTTGCACGTAATATTAGTATGGCTGATAGCGATCACGAAATTGTCATCACTTATGCACCTGACTATCAAGTAGGTCGACAAATGAGTGTCGCTCGCCAGGTTAATTACGAAACACAAGATGGCACACCTGTTAAGCCATCTCTAAAAGACTCTGTCAGATTTGTGTCCGTGTATAATCCAGTCACGGAAAATTCAATCGGTTATTACAATACTGATGAATACGCACCGATTGTTTTAGATGATCATGGTCGACCAACCGGGAACTGGACTGAAGGAAACACGTTCGATTTAATTGAAGTTCCGCATCCTTCTGTTGACAACTACCGCGTAATCTCAACGGACAATGCCGGCATCACTGATCTTGAAAAGACGTTCTTATATCCAGTCTCATTTGATCCGATTAACAATCCCGGCGGGTCCAAGTTAGTTGCTGCAACAATTGTCTATGCTCCAGCTTATAGCGTTACAGAACACAAGACAGTCAACCAAACAATCAAATACGTCGATCAAAATGGCGATCGCATTGGCTTTAATGATAATCTTCAATCAGTATCATTTATCTCTGTAACTAATCCAGATACTAATGAAATCGTCACTTATTACAAGATCGGTACCCATGGCGAACCATCACTAGATGCCTCCGGCGTTCCAGGAGATGGTTGGGCACTAATGGATGCAAACTCAGTATTTCTCACCGTACCGCATCCGTTTGACTCACGTTATAAAGTTGTTAATACTTCAGATCCAGAAAACAGTGATTTACTATCCGTTTACTATAAGGCTGTTAGCATGACTGATAGCGATAAGGAAATCGTCATCACCTATGCACCAGCATATTACATCAGTAAAGTATCAGCCACTGGACGAGTTGTTCATTATGAAACTGAAGATGGTACTCGAGTCGCAAATATGGCCGTTGACCCTGTACACTTCATTGAAATTCATAATCCAGTGAATGATAGTAACTCCTATTATTTTAACGACGTTGATTCAAATTTTCCTAATATCGATAATAGCGGACAACCTGATGGTAATTGGCAAATTGGAAATATGACGAATCTACGTGAAATACCACATCCAACTGTTGAAAATCTTCACGTTATTCATACCACTAATACTGATCAATCTGATCTAGAAACCACATTTGCTCTACCGGCAACTTTTGATGCTGACAATCAAGTTACCATAATCGAGTTCAAAGTTATTTATGCACCAAACTATGAAGTTTCCGAACACAAGGTAGTCAACCAAACGATTAAGTACGTCGATCAAAACGGTGATGAAATTGGATTTGATGATGATCTGCAATCAGTTTCCTTCACCACAGTTCACAACCCAGATTCAAATGAAGACATCACTTATTACCAAATTGGCACTGTAGAGTCACCAACTTTAAATAATGATGGTACACCAGTGGGCAGTTGGTCACTCATGAACGAAGATGCCAAGTTCAGTGCCGTTCCTCATCCAACCGATGCTAGATATCTCATCAAGTACATTTCTGATGGCATAAACAGCGATCTAACACAGACGTTTGACAGAAATGTTTCAATTACTGACGATGATCATACAATGTTTGTCATCTATGTGCCGAACTACCAAGTAACTGACATGCGTTCTATCTCACGAACTATTGATTACTACCTTCAAAATCCGGCTAGTGTAGAGAATTACGGTTCTAACTTTGAAGAAGCAGCATTTCTTAGTATCTACAATCCGGTTACAGATCAAACAACGCAATACAATAAGATTGGTCAACATGATGCGATAGTAATTAATGATGACGGTATCCCAGAAGGTGACTGGAATAACAGTGATTTCTACACATTTGATTCAGTAGCTCATCCCGATATTCCTAATTATGTTGTTTACTATTCAAGTGACGGAGATCTAACCGCCGTTTCTAGTGTAGATGCCACAGCTGGTTTTGGACATCAATATGAGGGTGTCTACTACAAACCAGCTTACACAGTTTCTGAATTCAATACCGTGACCCAAACGATTCAGTATCGTAACCAAGCTGGTGAATCTGTTGGTGAACCAGACAACCAACAATCAATCTCATTCATCACGATCCATAATCCGGCTGACAACACAGATCACACTTATTTAAGCAGTAGTACTCATGAACAACCAGAACTTGATGATTTAGGTGTTCCAATGGGTGATTGGGCTTTAATGGATGAAACCAACTTTGATGCCATTGATCACCCAAATATCAAAAACTATGTAGTAACATCCGTAGATAGTACAAACGCAGATCTAACTGGCGTATTCGCAAACCCAGTTAATACTGATTCTGAAGATTCATTAATTACCGTTGTTTATGGTCCAAACTATCAAGCCGAATTACACAGCGTGGAACAAGTGATTCGCTATCTCGACCATACTGGTGAATCAATGACGAATCATGATCCATATGCGAGCGACTACTACCAAACAGTATCATTCTTAACTGTCTTCAACCCAGTAACTGGCGAATCAAATTACTTCCACAAACTGGATGCAGCAGACAGTGCCGAAATCGATGAATTTGGTCAACCAAATTCAGAATGGCAAGTTGGCGATCGTGTTCAAGTCGATGCAGTGGCCCATCATCAAGTTGATAAGCTACGGGTTAACACTGTTGACTTCCCAGATGATGCTGATTTAGGTCAAGCGAGAATCTTAACGACTGTGCCAGCACAAACTTACACCACAACTTGCAACAGTCGGACATTCGTCATTCACTATGGCCCTGATTACTCAGCCTTTACGAACCAAATTAACCAAACAATCAAGTATGTTGATACCAAAGGCAATGCGATGAGTACTCACAACGTAGCAGCTAAAGACCAAAGTCGCACGATTACCTTCCTCGTAGTCAATAATCCACTCGAAGAAACACAAACCGTTTACTATCAAATGGGGCAACACGCTAATCCAACCATTGATAACGACGGTAACCCTGGCAAAGAATGGATTAATGCAACTAGTGCGACATTCACAGCGATTGCAAATCCAACTATTGATGGGTTCAAGGTGATCAGTACTACAGATCCAAGTAACGATTTAACCCAGATTACTGATCAGCTAGTTAATCCTGATAGTCTCGATCAAACCTTGGTTGTGACATATGAAGCACAGACACCAGTTGATCCTGAAGAACCTGTGGATCCAGAAGAACCAGTAGACCCAGAAACACCGGTTGATCCTGAAACACCAACAACTCCAGGTGGTGGTTCGCAAACAGGAACACCTTCAGATCAAAACATAACTAAGTTACCAACGAATGTGGATTCTAAGCCATTAGAAGTTACCACTAGTTCAAGTACGACTTTACCAAAGACAGCTGAAGCAGAAACACAAAGTCAATTAAGGCTCTTCGGTGCCATCATGCTTGGTTTAAGTAGTTTACTAAGCTTGATCACCCTTGGTAAATTCGGTCCCATTCGTAAGAAAAAATAGTCATTAACCAAGAAAATAACGCTCAGTCAATTGACTAAGCGTTATTTTTTTATGCTTTTAGTGTTAACCACTGTTGGAAAATAGTTTCTGCATCATAGCGTTTGCTTAACTCGTAAGCTGCATCGCTAAATGATTGTAATTTTTGTGCATCGTTAAGAAGACTAATACTTTTTTTGGCTAATTCATCAGCACTGCTACCAACTAAATAACCATTTTGTTCCTCTTCAATCAGCTCATTCGGACCATACCGATAATCAAAACTTACAACCGGGACGCCGTGACTCAAAGCTTCTTGCATGGCTAAGGGCTGTCCATCTGATTGGCTAGTATCAATTAATAACTGAGCTTCGTCATAAATGTGTCCAATTTGTGGTTGGTAATCTTTAAAATTAACAACCCCTGGTTCATCAAGTTTTAAATCAATGACTTGTTGTTTGAATTGATTGACAGTTTCTTCACCACCGTAGCCCCAGATATCTAGCGTCGCATCTTGAACCGTTTGCCGAATCTGTTTAAAAGCTAACAGCGCCTGATCGATATTTTTATCAAAATCTAAGCGGCTTACCAATAGTAGTTTGTGGGGGGTACGGGCAGCCATTTTCACAGGTTTATCAACGTTGTCACTGACTGCACCAGAGATGATTTGCACGTTTAATTTTGGCACTCGCTGTTTAAGGTCGGCAGCTTGGCGTTGGGCCATCACAATCACACCATCATAGTGTGTTTGCCCTTCATCACTAAATGGTCCCTGATATAAATCATTGATGGGACTGTTAATGTCATTTGGATTTTGTAGATGATTAAATGGTACCCAGAGATATTTTTGAGCGTGAGAGGTCATCGCCATCATTGGGCCATTTGTTTGGGCTGGACGATCTGATACGAAGATAGCAGGCTCATCAGTTTGTTGATTCAGCTGATCAAGAAAAAAAGTTTGTAATTCTTCAATTGTGTCAAAATAGTAGTCTTTACCACGATAATCAATTAATCGGTTCAAAGAATTAATTGACGTCTGGTCCACAGAAGCAACATAGTAACGTTCCATAAAACGCGTACCATCCGGTTTATACAAGGTCTCATAAATCAGATGACCTTGTTTGTCGTAAAACCCATCAGATGCTTTAAACCCACGAATATCATACTGACTTTTTAAGGTTAAGTTTCCTGCCCGATCAAAATAACTGATTTCACCAATTTGAGCTACAGTGCCAATGATGAAATAAATTTTGCCAATTAATAAATCGCCATCTGTGATATCTCTAATACTGTTGCCACTGGTGATTTGGTAACTAGCTGGAAATGGCATGTCATCAACTTTCAGCGGTTGACCAACGTAATCGACCGTGCCGCGGAAAAAATCAAATAAATTCACAAATTGCGTCGATTCAACATCAAATTTTGCGGCCGTTTGTGGCAGCACTGGATCAAAATTAAACGTCAACAATTTAGCTGGTTCTCTAAATTTTTTAAAGAGCTGTAATCGTTTAATTTCGGCATGTTCAACGCTTGAATTTCTAGCCATAAAGTATTGATTTACAAAATAAAACATTGCGCTTCCTCCTTTCTTTATTATTTCACATCGTCAATCAAAGTTTGCCATTTCTTCATGACGTTTGCTTCTGAGAAACGTTGACTATCTTCATAGGCGTGTTCACTATAATTGGCTAGTTGTTTTTGATCACTAAGCAATTCAATAATCGCTTTTGCGAGACCATCAATATCTTCATTTTGCGTTAATATACCATCAACATGATCAATCACCACGTCTGCTGGGCCGTATTTAATATCGTTTGCCACAATTGGCACACCGTGTGATTGTGCCTCAACCAGCGTTAGTGGCAGTCCTTCCGCTCGACTAGGCAGTACAAGTAGCTGAGTTTGGTCATAAATTGTATTCACATCACTGGTGTAGCCTTTAAAATGTACCGATTTTTTCACACCAAGCTCCTTTACTTGTTGACGTAACTCATCGCCAGTTTCTCCCATTTCATAGCCCCATAAATCCAAATCTGCATCAGGCAATGCTTTAATCACTTGTGGCCAGGCCTCAATTAAATATTTTTGTTGTTTTTCTGGCGCCAACCGAGCTACCACGACCACCTTGTATGGTGTCCGTTTTTCAAATGCGACATGTGGTTTTTCGAGTTGTGCTTGGGGGGCAATCGGACCTGGAATTTGATAAACCTGAATACCAGTTTGAGCAAATCGCTCATTAAAATCAGCCGTTTGCTGTGTCGTTAAACAAATCACGGCGTCCCACTGATTGATATTCTTTAAAGCATATTCATAGTTATAATTTAACGATGAATGTAGCATATCATTGGCATCATTAGCATGATTGTTATGTAATTGAATTGCTCGAAAGACATGCTGTTGCATATGCAACACAGACCATGCAAGCTCATTTGCACGATCGACAATTAATGCAATTTGTTTATCCTCTGTTGCCTGTTGATTAGCAACGATTTGATCGTAAAAAAAGGTGGTTAACTGATCAAAGCTCGTAAACTGATAGTCTTGTCCTTGAAAATTAAACAAATGGTAATTCTCAATATCGCGATTAAGACGATCATTCAAACGACTCTTTTGGATAGCAATACTGCCATCTGGACGTAGATAATTTTCGACACTAATCTTGTCATCCCAACCATAAATTTGTTCCACTGAGGCAAATCCACGGCAATCGAACCAACGAACTTTGAGAAGTTTGCCAAAATGATCGAAATACTGAATATTCATCACCCGTTTGTCATTTTCAGAATAGCGACGAACGTAGGCGACACGTTGTTTATTCACACTGAAATAGTAATTAAAACCGTCTGTCTCGCGTTTCCAACTAGGATCTAAGTGCAAATCCTGAATGTAAACTTTACGGTCTTCAATTTGGGTCACTTCTTGAAAATAGTCGTATAAATTTAAAATATCTTGATCATCAATACCAAGTTTGCGCGTGGTGTCGTGCATATTGTTGTCGTATTGTCTGGTAACAATTTGTGCCGGTACTTGATATTGTTTGAAGAGATTTAACCGCTTGATTTGAGCGTGTTCAATTCCTGAATTATTTGTTTGAATACTATCGTTTAAAAAATAAAACATGCAGGCTCTCCTGATAAATTAATGTATTTGTTGTGATATTAGATATATCATACTAGTAATTGATATTTTTTTCAGCAACTGGCAGGGATTTAAATTCATTTTAAGGACTGCAATATGTTATGATAAACCAACAAGCAAAAGGAGGATATGGACTCTATGCAAGATCCATTTCAAAATAAAAACGATCAAAATGATCCGAATAATCAAAATCCATTCTCCAATTTACCGCTCCCGCCAAACTTCGCTACAGTTGTCAATCCAGACAACGGTCAAGTCCGGGCAGCCAAAGTTGGTGTTTCATGGACCACGTTATGGTTCGGCCCAATTCCAGCCATGATGCGTGGTGATTGGTATAACTGTGCTTTAATCATCATTTTTGATTTGATTTACGCTATGGGTATTTCAATGCTCGGCTTACAAATTGCATTGCCTTTGCCAGCAATTGTTTTTGGCTTAATCTACAACCTAATGTATTTTAGACATTTGTTTAATCTCGGTTACAAACCTGCAGATGAACATTCTAAACAATTATTAACAGAAAGCCGGTACTGGAAAGGCTAAGTTAGTTGAATCACTTTAAAGAGCACAATTAAAAATCAACCCTAAATAAAAATTCTGCAGCTAAACAACGCTTGCAGAATTTTTTTCTATTTCATTTTATCTTGAACAAGATTGAGCACTCGTTTTAACGCCTTACTCGAAAAAATATCTCCTGTTTCACAAGGGACAAACTGAACACCCTCACGATGGGTAATATCAGTAACCTTTAGCAAGTTAGCATTAATTAAATAACAACGGTCTGGTTGAAAATCTAGATCATCTTCAAAGCGATCAAACTGAATTAATTGAATATTTTCATTGTTTAATTTTGCCTGAACGCGTTTGAAAAATAAGTTATCCAAAAAAGTATCAATCATGGCTGATCCAGTGATGGAACTCTGATTTAACCCCACCATCATCGAATTTATAACTACAAGTTGATTGATCATTATGATTAGCCTCCTCCCACAAAGCACGACCATAATCATTTCTTAATGGAAGCATAACAAATACATTTGATAGCGTCAACTAATCATTGATTTAGTTTGGGTGTGTCTAGGCCCACTCTCGTGGTGCCTCGCGCCACTTCTTTAAGGATGCCAGTTCGTCATCATCAATCAGATTTTGTGTCTTGGCGACGTTGATCAGTTCTCCATAATTGGTGACTGACTTAAACGATAATCCTGCTTGCACAAAATTCGTTTCAGCATCAGCTAGTTGGTATGAGAAAATCGAGGCCACGCCAACGACATCCCCACCTTCTTTTTTCACCGCTTCAACTGCTTTTAAAACACTACCACCGGTAGAAATGAGATCATCAATCACTAATACTTTTTGACCTGGTTGCATCACGCCTTCAATTTGCCGACCTTGACCATGATCTTTTGGTTTACTGCGGACATAAATCATCGGTAAAGCGAGTGCTTGTGCTAACCACGCAGCATGGGGGATTCCAGCAGTTGCGGTACCTGCAATCACTTGTGTTTGCGGATAATTGGTTTTCACAATATCAACCAGTCCCACACAAATTTGTTCACGAACCTTGGGATATGAAATCGTCAGCCGATTATCACAGTAGATTGGGCTTTGAATGCCACTTGCCCAGGTAAAAGGTTGGTTGGGTCGTAATGATACCGCCTGAATATCTAATAATTGTTGCGCAACCGTTTCTGAGATTGACATGTTTATTCCTCCATAAATTGTTTAGCGATTTCGATATACGCCATCCTGGGATCTTTAGCCTGCGTAATTGGACGGCCCACCACAATACCATTTGCACCTAATTGGCGAGCTTGTCTGGGGGTCACCACCCGTTTTTGATCGTTATTTTGCGTTCGACTCGGTCGAATTCCTGGTGTAACACACAAAAAATCATCATTAACCACTTCGCGAATCAACGTGACTTCTTGTCCTGAACAAATTACGCCACTGAGTCCACAATTTTGAGCCAGTAGTGCATAGTGTTGAACTGACTCGGCCAACGTTAAATCAACGTGCTGTTCTTCATGGAGAATTTGTTCATCAATCGAGGTCAACTGAGTGACTGCTAGTAAATACGGCGTTGCCACATTGAAACCGGCTTTTTTAGCACCCGTCTGCAAGCCTCGTAACCCAGCTTTTAACATTTCTGATCCGCCAGCGGCATGGATTGTGGTCATCTTAATACCCAAACTGCCGATGACCTGCATCGCTTGTTCAACAGTATGGGGAATATCGTGTAGTTTCAAATCTAAGAAGATTTCAAAGCCCTTGCTTTGAACAAATTTAACGATGGCGGGTCCTTCACTGTAGTACAGTTCCATGCCAATTTTGATAATTGGCCGCGGTGTTTTCGGCAACTGATTTAAAATTTCATTCGCTGCTGTTTTATTGTGAACATCTAAAGCGACAATCGGTGCAAATTGCATTAGAATTGCACCTCCGTTAATTCTGACAGGGTGTGAATGCCATAATAGTCCATCACCACCGGCAAATCAGCAATAATTTTTGGACAAGCTAATGGATCATGGAAATTAGCTGCGCCAACTTCAATGGCATTGGCACCGGCCATCATCATTTCCAACACATCTTCAGCACTATTAATACCGCCCATCCCCAAAATGGGCAGTTCAGGGGCGGCCGTCCTGATTTGATGAATCATACGAATTGCCATTGGTTTGAGCGCTTCACCAGACAATCCGCCAGTACCATGTGCCAATTTAGGCTTACGGGTCTTTAAATCAATTGCCAGTCCTGTCAATGTATTGACTAAGGCAACCCCCGCAGCACCACCTGCTTGCGCAGCTAACGCAATCTCGACAATATCCGTGATATTCGGGGTCAGCTTCACATAGAGTGGCACTTTACTGACCGCCACACATTTTGCGGTTAATTCTTCGACCGTTTGGGCATCCGTCCCCATTTCCAAACCACCATGATCAACGTTTGGACAAGACACATTTACCTCAATGGCACTAACATCAGGTGACTGGTTGAGTTTAGCAACCACGTTAACGTATTCATCGATACTAAAGCCGGCTGCACTGGCAATGACCGGTAATTCAGGAAAATGCTGTCCTAACCAGGGCAATTTTTCACTTACTACTCGGTCAACACCCACGTTTTGTAGCCCATTTGAATTCATCCAGCCCGCGGTTGTTTCAACTACGCGTGGTTTTGGATTACCGTCACGTGGCTGGCTGGTTGTCGATTTCAATACCAGTGAACCTAATAAATTTAAATCAAAATTATCTGCCATTTCTTGGCCGTACCAGCATGTCCCACTGGAAGGCATCACCGGATTTTTCAATTCAAGACCTGGAAGTGAAACTGCAAGTCGATTTTCTGTCATGAGTGGTACTCCTTTCAGGCTAGGGCCGTTAAATCATACGATTGGGCACTCAACATTTTAATGACCGCACCAAGTGTATCAAGCGATGTCAGCACCAGTGTGTCGTGCATAATTGCCAATTCGCGAATTTTCGTGCCATCTGCGATAGCACTCGATGTGTCATCCAGCGTATTGACAACTAAATTAATGTCACGATTTTCAAATGCTTGTAAATATTGATCAAAACCACCTGTACTAATTTTTTCAAATGTTTGACGCACTGGAATGTGATTTTCTTGCAGGTATTGGGCGGTCTGTTTAGTGGCAGCCAATTCAAACCCCAATTCAATTAATTGCTGAGCACAGTGCAGCGCCTGTGGTTTTTCTTGATCATTAACTGTTAGCAAGACCCGACCGTGATCAGGTAATTCAAATCCACTGGCAGTAAAGGCCTTACCCAATGCTTTTTCAAAACTGAGATCACTACCCATTACTTCACCAGTCGACTTCATTTCTGGTCCGAGTAGACTGTCCACTTGATCTAATTTACTGAAAGAGAACACGGGAGCTTTAACGTGAACGGCATTCGATGCCGGTTGAATCCCTGATTGGTAACCCAAATCGGCTAGCCCGTCACCCATGATGGCGCGCGTTGCTAACTGCGTCATTGGAATATTGGTGACCTTGCTTAAAAATGGCACCGTGCGACTGGCCCGCGGATTGACTTCAATTACATATGCTTGTTCATCTTTAATCACAAACTGGACATTCATCAAGCCCAGACAATTCAATGCTTTAGCCAATTTTTCTGTGATTGTTTCGATTTGCTGTTGCACATTTTGACTTAGCGTTTGGCTAGGATAAACGGCCATTGAATCACCTGAGTGAACACCTGCATGTTCGATATGTTCCATGATGCCCGGAATAACCACGGTTTGACCGTCGCTAATTGCATCGACTTCACATTCTTGACCGTTGACGTACTGGTCAATCAAGACCGGGTGCTGATGCGAAACTTGAATAGCCTCAGTCATATAGTGCGTCAATTCAGTTTCGTTATAAACAATTTCCATTGCGCGTCCACCAAGGACATAACTAGGACGCACTAATACCGGATAACCAATTTTATTAGCGGCCACCAAAGCATCTTCTTGGTTCGTTACCGTCACACCGACTGGCTGGACGATGGCTTGTTCGGTCGTAATTTGATTAAATTGCTCACGATCCTCGGCGGCGTTCACATCTTCAACAGTCGTGCCTAGAATCTTAACGCCATGATCGGCTAATGGTTGGGCCAAATTGATCGCCGTTTGCCCACCAAACTGAACGATAACGCCCAGTGGTTGTTCCACATCAATGACATTTAATACGTCTTCAAGGGTCAGGGGCTCAAAGTAAAGTTTATCTGAAATAGAGAAATCGGTTGAGACTGTTTCAGGATTATTATTCATAATAACGGCATTGTAGCCAGCTTCTTGAAGGGTTTGAACACAATGCACAGTGGCATAATCAAATTCAATCCCTTGGCCAATCCGAATTGGCCCCGCTCCGATAACCAGCACCGTTTTTTGCTCAGATGGTAAACTCTCATTTTCATGTTCGTACGTGCTGTAGAAGTAAGGTGTTGCGGATTCAAATTCACCCGCACAGGTATCAACCATCTTGTAAACCGGAATAATATGGTTGGCGATTCGCATTTGGCGAATTTGATCTGCCGTTTGTTGCCATAAATTCGCAATCACTTCATCACTAAACCCGTTTTGCTTGGCAGTCTGCAAGAGTTCAACATCATTTGATTGGGTATGCAATGCATCCCTTAATTCTTTGATGTGGAGTAACTTGTCTAAGAAAAACAAATCAATGCGCGTGAGTTCGTTAATTTCAGCTAAGCTCCAACCCCGATCAATGGCTTCATAAACGGCAAACAAACGATCATCGCGAGCATGCACAAGTAAGTCTTCTAATTGCGCATCCGTTTGCTCTGCCATCTCACTACTTTTAACTTCGTGGGTGTCAATTTCCAATGAACGAACCGCTTTTTGAGTTGCTTCTTCAATATTGCGGCCAATTGCCATCACTTCACCAGTCGCCTTCATTTGAGTCCCTAACAGACGATTGGCGTGACTAAATTTATCAAAGGGCCACCGCGGAATTTTGCAGACCACATAATCAAGAGCTGGTTCAAAATCTGCATAAGTTGTTTGAGTAACCGGATTAATGACTTCGTCTAAGTTGAGTCCGACGGCAATTTTAGCTGCCAGCTTAGCAATCGGATAACCGGTGGCTTTAGAAGCTAACGCGGATGATCGGCTCACCCGAGGATTAACTTCAATAATGTCATATTGATCACTATTTGGATCAAGAGCGAGCTGGACATTGCAGCCGCCTTCAATTTTCAAAGCTGAAATCAACCGTAACGACACATCCCGCAACATTTGATATTGCTTGTCAGTTAATGTTTGAACAGGTGCATAAACAATCGAATCACCAGTATGAATGCCGACAGGATCAAAGTTTTCCATTGAACAAACAACCATCGTGTTACCAGCGTGATCACGCATCACTTCAAATTCGATTTCTTTATAACCGGCGATGCTTTGTTCGATTAATACTTGCGTGATGGGTGATAGTTCCAAGCCATTACCCGCAATTTCGATTAATTGTGCTTCATCGTTAGCGATTCCGCCACCACTGCCGCCCAGCGTGAAAGCTGGTCGAATAATAACCGGATACCCAATCTCATTGGTAAAATCGATGGCTTCGGTAACTGTATTGACTGTTTTGGATTGTGGAATTGGTTCATCTAAGTCGAGCATTAATTCCTTAAATTGTTCGCGATCTTCAGCTTGGTTAATTGAAGCTAAGCCAGTCCCGAGTAATTCAACATTGTATTGTTTCAACACCCCGGCTTCATCTAACTGTTTAGCTAGATTTAAGCCGGTCTGACCACCAACTGTGGCTAAAATGGCATCGGGGTGTTCTTTATAAATAATACGACTGACAAATTCTAGTGTGAGTGGTTCGATATACACTTTGTCAGCAATTTCAGCATCGGTCATAATGGTGGCCGGGTTGGAATTAATCAAGACCACTTCGTAGCCTTCTTCGCGTAGCGCTAAACAGGCTTGTGATCCTGAATAATCAAATTCGGCGGCTTGGCTAATCACAATTGGGCCGGAACCAATCACCAAAATTTTATGAATGTCTTGTCTTTTTGGCATTTATTTTCCCTCCCGTTGGCGATTAAAGCTCTCAATACTGTCTAAGAAATCATCGAATAAGTGACTGGCATCGTGCGGTCCTGGCGCTGCATCTGGATGAAATTGGACTGAGAATGCTGGATATTTTTTGTGTCGCAGTCCTTCCACCGTTTGATCGTTAATTTCTTGGTGAGTGACCATTAAATCAGCGGCATCAACAGAGTTTGCATCGACTGCATAGCCATGATTTTGGGCGGTGAAATCAACTCGATTAGTCGCAATTTCACGCACTGGATGATTAAATCCGCGATGGCCAAATTTCATTTTGAACGTTTGCGCACCGTTTGCTAAGGCAAATAACTGATGTCCCATACAAATGCCAAACAACGGGACGTGTTGTTCAATTTCAGTAATCATCGGTAACGCAAAGCTAGCGTCCATTGGATCACCAGGGCCATTGCTGAGCATGACGCCATCTGGATGTAAGTTCAAAATTTCTTGAGCATTGGTCGTAGCTGGGACAACTGTCACGTCACAATGGCGTTTACTGAGCTCGTTTAAAATGCTGCCCTTTAGACCAAAATCAACGAGAACAATTCGTTTGCCATCCCCGGGATTTTGATAGGCTGTTTTGGTGGAGCTACTCATAATTAAATTCTGTTTACCAGGTTGGTTTAACAATTCAGTGGCCAGTGCTAAATCATCAACCAAAACCGCGCGCATCGTGCCCACTTCTCGTAACTGTTTGGTAACCTCTCGTGTGTCGATACCGCTAATGCCCGGAATATCGTGTTGTTTCAAATAGTCCGCTAAACTAATTTGATTACGCCAATTACTAGCTTTTCTAGCAAGTTCATGAACGACTACGCCGGCCGTCGTTGGTGCTAGTGATTGACTATCAGCTAAATCAACGCCGTAGTTACCAATTAATGGATATGTAAATAATAAAATTTCACCGTTATAGGATTGATCAGTAATTGATTCAAAATAACCACTCATCCCCGTGTTAAAAACTAATTCACCACTACAGTCAACATCAGCACCAAAAGCTGTTCCTGTAAATGTTGCGCCATTTTCTAACACTAAATACCGTTTTTTACTTGGCATGTTCATCCCTCCGATACACAATTTGACCATCCACCATCGTTAAGACTGTTGGCGCGTTGACCTGTTGGCCAATAAATGGTGAGTTATGACCCTTTGATAAGAAATTTGCTGCCGCAATCACTTCAGTCTTTTGCAAATCAAACACGGCAATATCTGCGGGCTGTCCAACCTGCAACTGACCCGCATTTTGTAGGTTAAAGAGACGTTGCGGCTGTGTGCTCATCCAATCAATTAATTGGGCCAGTGTCCAGAAACCTGGTTTTACAAAGTGCGTGTAGAGTAAGGCAAAGACATTTTCACTTCCAACAATGCCATTTTGTGAAGTCAACAATCCTTGATTTTTTTCAGCATCCGTATGTGGTGCATGATCGGTCGCAATCATGTCGATGGTGCCATCCATTAACCCCACCAAACAAGCTTGTCGGTCTTCTGGAGAACGTAATGGCGGATTCATTTTGTAGTTGCCATCGTCAGTTTCAATCATTGAATCATCTAGTAACAGGTGATGTGGCGCAACTTCACATGTGACGTTAATGCCCATTTCTTTAGCAGCTCGTACTAAGTCAACACTTGCTTTAGTCGACACATGGCAGACATGATAATGAACACCCGTATCCTGAGCTAATACTAAATTGCGCGCAATTTGTGCTGTCTCACTGACTCCTGGATTACCTGGTACGTGAAATTTGTCAGCTGTTTTGCCAGTGTTAATAACCCCACCTTGCGTCAAAGTCATATCTTGGGCGTGGTCACATAAAATGCCATCAATTTGTGCCAATGCTTGCATTGCTTGATACATAACTAAGGCATTTTCAATCCCTGACCCATCATCACTAAATGCAAAAGCCCCATGTTGTTTTAATGCAGCATAGTCGTTGAGGGCGTTTCCTTGTCGTTGTTGAGTGACCGGTGCATATTGTGCAATTTTAACAACACCCTGTTTGTTCAGTTCCAATTGTTGATCCAATTGGTCCGGTGTGTCTGGTGTTGGCTTTAAATTGGCCATCGCACCGATGGTTGTAAAACCACCGTGAGCTGCTGCTTGAGATCCCGTTTTAATTGTCTCCTTATTCGTAAAGCCTGGTTCGCGCAAGTGAACGTGAACATCAATTAAACCCGGTGTCACCAAACTATTGGCTAGATCTAGCAGCTGACCGTCTTGTTGGGTTCCACGTGAAACAATTGCTGTAATTTTTTGATCTTCAATGACAATGTCGCGTGGCTGAAGTTGGCCATTGATGAGTAATTGGCCATTTTGCAAAACTGTTTTCATGCTCTTCTCTCCTATAACAAACCTTGATAACGCAGGACACGGGCTAAAATTGCCATGCGAACAAAGACCCCATTTTGCATCTGCGTGAAAATTCTGGAGCGTTTGCTTTCAACTAGGTCACTATCGATTTCAACACCACGATTGACAGGGGCTGGGTGAATGATGATAGCATGTTCTTTCATCTGCTCATAGCGCTGTTCCGTTAATCCGAATGCCTGGTGATAAGCCGCTTCGTCAAAGTCCTGATTGTCACCAGCACTTAATCGTTCATGTTGGACCCGTAACAAATTCACAACATCCATTTTTGGTAGGAGCTCATCGAGGTCACCGTATTGCCCATATTTTTCCATCAAAGCATCCCGAAAATGATCTGGTCCAGCAAAATAGACATTTGCACCCAGGCGTTGCAACATTTGTGCGTTGCTGCGAGCCACTCGTGAGTGCTTCACATCGCCGATAATCAGAGCGTTTAAACCACAAAAACTCTCGAACTGCTCATGAATGGTCATCATGTCTAATAAACACTGTGATGGATGTTGCCCGCTACCATCACCGGCATTCACAAGGCTGAGGTTTAACCCACTGTCGATGAGGTCACGATAATACCCATCTTCCGGATGGCGAATCACCGCGACGTTAACGCCAATGGATTCAATCGTTTTTAAGGTGTCGTATAAACTTTCACCTTTTGTCACTGAACTGGTATCGGCATTAAAATTCAGGACCTGCATTCCTAATTTATGTTGGGCCATTTGAAAACTCGTTTTCGTCCGGGTCGAATTTTCAAAGAATAAATTCATTGCATAAGCAGGTTTCGTGAGTTGGACAGTTTTGCCTGCTTTAAAAGCTGCTGCTTCGTGTAACAAGTCCATCACGTCTTCTTCGTCCATATTTTCAACAGTTACTAAGTTTTTTTGAATTCTTTCAGTCATCATCATGCAGTATCTTCCTTTCTATCAAGCAACAAAAAAACTGACAAATACAAGTTGCTAATGTTTCCTCAAGTTAGCAATCTAGTATTCGCCAGTTTTTCGTGCAGTGACTGCACGTTTTCTAGTGAATGACTGGACCGTTTTGTTCTCTCTGGAAACAATTAAATGGTTCAGTAACTTTATTTTATTTTTTCAATCGTAATGTCTTCGTGACCGTCATATTCTTCCATCGCCACTTGAACTTGTTCATCAAGAGCGGTAGGAATGTTTTTACCAACAAAATCAGGACGAATTGGTAATTCTCGGTGACCGCGATCTACCAATACGGCGAGTGAAATTTTCTTTGGACGTCCAAGGTCCATCAATGCATCAAGGGCAGCCCGCACCGTTCGACCAGTAAAGAGTACATCATCAACCAAAATCACGTGCTTATCCGTAATATCAACGGCAATATCGGCTGATTCAACAGTCGGTTCAATATGATGATCTGGCACATGACGATCATCACGGTACAGTGAAATATCTAATTCGCCAACGGGAACATCGATTTGTTCTAATTGTTGCATTCGTTTGGCTAATCGCTTCGCTAAGTAAATACCACGTGTTTTAATACCAACAAAGACTAAATCATCGACACCTTTATTTTGTTCAATAATTTCATAGGTGATGCGGGTTAACGCACGTTGCATGCTTGAGCCGTCCACAACTTCATGTGCCAAAAATCTCACTCCTTTTATTAAATATGACTGGTCAAAAAAGAACCTCTTAGCCAAAAGGTTAAGAGGTTCTCATCAATTTATCCGAGTCCTTCTTAGCCTCACTGGACTAATTTAAAGGTCATTTATATTGAAGACAAGTTTATCCGAATTTAATCTGGGTGTCAAGCAATCATTTAACGATACTGACGGGTATTTTCTGCCAAATGAACTAAATTACGTAAGAAGTCATGCGTCGTGGCTTCGTAATTGTACTTCTTTCCCAATTCGTAAATGTAGCCGTTGATGTAATCGACTTCAGTTGGACGATCCTTGCTCATATCTTGATACATTGATGGATAATGCAGTGGATTGGTCACTTTGCTGACGTAGGCTACTGTATCCCATTCTTCTTGGCGCGTATTCAACAACGTAATGCCGGCCCGTTCACAAACGTCAAAAGCTTCATTGATGAGCTGCTTACCTAATTTGTCGGCTCCTGGATAAGCGATGAATTGTCCCATTTGAATTTCAAATAACGTACATAACGTATTAATCACCGAGTTGAAGATGACTTTAGCTAACAAAGTTCCTTGGAAATTAGTGGTCAGCGTGGGGTTCAAATTAGCTTTTGTAAAATCAGCGACGATTTGGTTAGTGGCGTCGTCAGGTTTTTCTGTTTCATTAGCTAAGTTCATCGAACCGGCACCAGCAGCACCGATGAAATCAACATCCCCAGCCTGGTTCAACACAGTTCCAATTAAGGCGGTTCCACCAATCACTTTTTGTTTGTCAAAATATTGATTTAATTTCTCAATGTGGCCCATCCCGTTCATACCAGTCACCGCATATTGATGTGGTTTAAAGAAATGCGCACTGCGCTTCAATAAATCGGCTAGCAACATTTGCTTTGTAAAGACAATATAAACATCTGGGTCGCCCTCGTAATCTTCAGGAAGGTAAATATTAACGGGAACGAGATGTTTGTTTTGCCCATCACGTGAAACAAAGACCCCATTTTGTTCGTGAATTTTGTTGACTTGATCTTCCCAAGTATCCACAAAATCAACTTCGTAACCTGCTTCTTGTAATAAGACACCATAGCGTAAACCCATGGCACCGGCACCAAGAACTGTATATTTAAAAGCCATTTATCGCCATCTCCTTAAAAAATTTTCAATGAATCAATTCGTTCAACTGCTTCAACTAAACGTTCAGGTGGAACTAATAATCCAATACGGATATAGCCTTCACCTTGCGTCCCAAAACCATTACCAGGGGCAACACCGACACCGACTTTATCAAGTAACAAGTCTGCAAACGATTCACTGGTGTACCCTTCTGGCACTGGCATCCAGGCATAAAAAGTGCCGCCTGGATTGATTGTGCGCCAGCCAATTTTTTCAGCAGCGCCCACAAACGCATTACGACGTTCTTCGTAACGACTCACAATTTGATTAATTTCCGTATCACGTTGTGGATCGGTTAAAGCTTGAATACCGGCTTCTTGTAATGCCGGAAAGACACTAACAAAGAGATGATCTTGAATCAAATTAATGGCTTCAATGATATCTGGATTGCCCACGGCAAAAGCTAAACGCCAGCCAGCCATGTTGAAAGTCTTAGAGTACGTATATAATTCAATTCCCACTTCTTTAGCTCCTGGCACTTCCATAAAGCTAATTGGGTGGTTGCCATCAAAGCCAATTGCACCATAGGCAAAATCGCTGATAATGCCAACGTGATATTTCTTTGCCCAAGCAATGGCATGTTCATAAAACGCCTTCGTTGCCACTGCACCGGTTGGATTATTTGGATAATTAAAGTAGATAAATTTTGCCTTTTGCGCAGTTGCCGCTGGAATCGCATCTAAATCAGGCAGAAAATTATTTTCTTCTTTTAATGGAAAAGTTTCATAGTTAACTTGACCTAATGCCGCACCGGATAAGTAGTCTGGATATCCAGGATCAGGTAATAGGAACGTATCACCTGGATTCATCAACGCCCATGGCAATTCAACCAATCCAATTTTTGATCCACCTAAAATGGCGACTTCTTTTTCAGGATCAAATGTAGCATGATACTGTTTTTCATAAAAATCACTAGCAGCCTGTTTTAGTGCTGGTAAACCACGAAACAGTGAGTACTTATGATTTTTGGGTTTTGCGACCTCTTCTTGGGTGCTTTTAATAATGTAATCTGGCGTTGGCTTGTCTGGATTACCTTGGCCTAAATTAATGACATCAACACCCTCAGCCACTTTTTGATTCACTTTAGCCACTAAGTTAGCAAAAAATTGTTTTGGTAGTCCCTTTAATAGTTCTGATTCTGGAAATTCCATGATTGACGCTCCTTTCTAGTGATACAACTCAACACGACGGTCTTTAAAGACGGGAATTTGCCCTCTAATAGCCGTAATCGTGTCTAAATCAAGACTGGCAGTGAATAATTCTTCTTGTTCTGATCCTTGAGCAACGACATTACCAAGCGGATCAACAACTAGTGAATGACCATTAAACTGGTTGTCAGGATCTGCACCAACACGATTTACTGCAACCACAAAGGCTTGATTCTCAATTGCGCGCGCCTTGACCAGTGCTTCCCATTGTGGAATTCGGACATCTGGCCATTCAGCCACAATGTAGAGAACTTTTGCACCATACTGTGTGTTGGTACGAATCCATTCAGGAAAACGGAGATCATAACAGATAATGCCTGCGCTAGGGACACCAGCAAGTTCATAATGATTTTCTTGATCACCAGCTGTAATAAATTCGCCTTCGTTCATCAGACCAAATAAGTGCACTTTGTCATATTCACTGACCAGTTGTCCGTTAGCGTCGTATACATAATTGGTGTTGAAAAATTTCCCATTCTTTTTGGTTGCGACTGAGCCCCCGACGATGTTGATATGGTTATCTGCTGCCAGTTGTGACAGGAGTTGTTTGGTTTGCTCACCGTCAACATCGGCGATTTCATTTAATTGTGGTAGTGCGTAGCCTGTGTTCCACATTTCGGGGAAGACGACTACGTCTGCCTTTTTTGTCGCTGCTTGTTTGGTGAAGGTTGCTACTTTTTCGAAATTATCCTTGGGGCTGGCGAAAGATACGTCTGTTTGAGCTAGGCCGATGGTTAGTGACATTTTATTTGCTCCTTTTTTCCTTTGTAGCTGAAACGTGCTGCGAGCAACAGCTTCTTCCGGTTAACCAAATAAAAGCAAAATCCCAAACCCGGGGATTTTACTTTTATTTCGTTGCCATAAACCTTGCTGCTTTAGCAGCTTAGTTTTATGGACAGCGTAGTAATCCTCAGAAGCAACCCGTTGCTCTTCGCACTCTAATCTTTGTTCAATCTAGCCGAAATCACATTTCCCAACGATTGAATGATCTGTACTAATACAATCAAAATAATAATCGTTGCGTACATCACATCCGGTTGATAACGTTGGAAGCCGTATTGGTAGGCGATATCTCCTAAACCACCTGCTCCAACTAAACCGGCCATTGCTGTGGCGCCGATGAGGCCGATGGCAGCGATCGTTAAGCCACGAATGATGCTTGATCTTGATTCGCGAACCATGATGCGCCAGATGATTTTTGAGTTGCTAATACCCATTGATTGATATGCTTCAATGGTACCGGGATCTACTTCTAGTAATGATGATTCTACTAACCGACCAATATAAGGACCGGCGTAGACAACTAAGGGCAAGATAACACCACGGATACCGATAGTTGTGCCTGCGACAAATTTGGTAATTGGCAAAATCAAGAATAATAGGATGATAAATGGTAATGATCGTAAGATGTTAATAATCCAGTTGGTAATGGAATAAACCGGTGTATTGGGATGTAAGCCATCTGCTCTCGTGACAACTAATAAGACACCAATTGGAATTCCAATCGCAATGGATAGTAAGAACGTGATGGAGGTCATCGCTAAGGTTTGACCAAACCCGGTCCAGATTACGCTGCCCCATGTATTAATAAATGTTTGCATTATAATCGAACCTCCTCAACGTGGACTTCTTGCTCTTTGATAAACTGTAATGCTTGTTCGTATTGACTATGATCATCTGCTTTTAAATAAACGAGTAAACGACCATACGAATTTCGTTTCATGTACCCCATGCTACCGGCTAAAATATCCGGTACAACCTCAAATTTTTCTTGTACTTGTGCTAATAATGGTTCATTAGCACTCTCCCCCACAAACTGTAGTGAAATCAGTTGATTCGTTCCCGCATATGGTTTCAAAATATCACGCGGTACTCCCAACGTATCACTGACTCCAGCAAAGTTTTTTGTAATCTCTTTTTGTGGATTGGTAAAGACATCCACAACGTTACCTTCTTCTGCGATCACACCTTGATCTAAGACGGCAACTTTATCGCAAACCCTTTGAATAACATTCATTTCATGGGTAATTAAGAAGATCGTAATTCCCAATTCCTGGTTAATCTTTAGAAGCAATGTCAAAATTGATTCGGTTGTTTCTGGATCTAGTGCACTAGTGGCTTCGTCTGATAATAAAATCTTTGGTTCATGTGCCAAAGCCCGTGCCACTGCAACCCGTTGTCTTTGACCACCAGATAATTGAGCTGGGAAACTGTCTTTTTTCTCCCATAAATCAACAATTTTGAGATATTTTTCAGCACGTGATGTCGCTTCTTTTTTATCAATACCTTCCAAAGTTAGTGGTAAAACAATATTTTGTTCTACTGTCGCTGTTACTAATAAGTTATAACTTTGGAAAATCATACCAATCTTACGACGGAGCTTTAATAGTTCTTTTTTCGATAAGCTTGCCACTGATTGGCCATCGACAATCACGTCTCCAGAAGTCGGAATCTCTAGTCCGTTTATCATCCGGATCAAAGTACTTTTACCTGCTCCGGAATAGCCCATCACACCGTAGATTTGTCCTTCTTCAACTTTTAATGAAACATTTTTAACTGCCTTAACATGTTGATTTTTTTGTTGACTCGCAAATTCTTTTGAAACATTTTTAAACTCAATCAATCTGGTAATCCTCCTTTTACGTACCGTGCCAGCACGGCACGCAGACTATTTTTGCCTAGTCTGATTATTTGCTGACAACTACTGAACCACCAAATTCTTTATTGATGTAGTTGGTAACTGTCTTTGAGTGGTAGTACTTCTTCAATTGCTTGATAACTTTATCGTTTTTGTGACCCTTTTGAACAACGAATACATTTGGATATGGGTTGTTAGCATATTTTTCGTGATAAATTGGCTTTGCCTTCTTGGAAAGACCTGATGCGTAAGCAAAGTTTCCGTTCACTGCAGCTGCAGTAACTTCATCAAGTTGCTTTGGTAATTGTGCGGCATCTAATTCAACAATCTTTAAATGCTTAGGGTTTGAAGCAATGGTGTTCTTAGTGGCATTTTGACCAACACCCTTTTTAATCTTGATCACACCGGCTTTTTCGAAGAGTTTCAAAGCACGTGTTTCGTTGGCTGGATCATTTGGAACGGCGATTGAATCACCATCTTTAAGATCACTGAGGTTCTTGACTTTATTTGAGTAGATACCCATTGGGAAAGCAACCGTGTTAAAAGCAATTTCAAACTTGTAACTCTTGTCTTTTTCTTGTTGCTTCAAGAATGGAATGGTTTGATAACTGTTAGCATCCAAGTCACCTGAACTAAGTGATGAGTTTGGTGTGTTGTAATCGCTAAAGGTCTTGATCTTAACGTTTAAACCATCTTTTTTAGCCAATTCCTTAACTTTTTGCATGATGATTTCGTGTGGTCCACCAGTAACCCCGACGGTAATCGTCTTGTCACTTAATTCTTTACTCTTGGAATTACCACAACCAGCTAAACCTCCGATTGTGAGTAATGCGACTGATGCAACAACTAATAAGCGTTTAATTAATGTTTTTTTGTTTGACATGTTAAATCCTCCCTGAAAATAATAGCAATAAGTCATTTTTAATGAACATGATGTGAGAACAAAAAACGCTCGTCCTCATATTAAAATATAAGGACGAGCGTTCAACCCGTGGTACCACCTTGTTTTGTTTTTCTTTCGCAAGAAAAACCTCGGTAAGTCGCAATGCTATGACGTCATTTAGCATTAAGACTAGGTTAGTATAACGAGTACCACCTCGGCATCAATTTAGTTTCCCTCATCAATACAACATTTTGAGACCATATTCGAACTGCTATCTAACTTCCTTTCACCAACCGGAAGCTCTCTAAATAGAATCGCTGGTTCTACTCATCTCTTCATCACGTTCTAATTAAATATTAACTTTATGACTATTGAGTCTAATGCTATTTTAATCTTCTGTCAATGCACAATTGCAAATTTTTTTAATTTTTGTGCTTTAACCCATTAAAAAAGTCGCATGAACCCATATGCCAGGGCCATGCAGCTGTTTTTAATTTGCCGGTAATTGTTCTAAATTAATAATTCCCTCAGTCAACTGGTACAGATAGCCTTCTTGTAAAGCTCGCGCCCAGCTACCTTCATCAAATGGTTCAGATCTCATGATTAACGTTAACATTGCTTCATAGACAGTAATATCATCCGTTAACATCGCTTCACCCATCGTGGCGTGGTTAACCTTACTTTTGATATGGTGTTTTTTTAACGTTTTCCGATAGGCATGATCACAGTATGAACTCTCCAAAAACTCCTGGTTAAATTTCAACATTTCTGCATCATATTTGGGATAACCCATCTGCAAAATACCGTCTTCACGGTCTGTTGCTGTCCAAGCAATTTTTTGGTTTCGTTGTGCTTTAAAATACTCAAGATAGTTCTGTAAATTCATTTGATCACCACCATTTGCTCCCATCATAAAATATTTCTAACCAAAAGTCACCAGTAGTGACAGAAATAGTTTAAATAGTTTAATAATCCAAAAAATGATAAAGTATAGGTGTAGAGATTCACCATGATTTTACCTGCTTTGTCACTAGTTGATCACTTTTCAATTGACTGTTTTCACTTAAAACCGAGGTGTTTGAAATGTGTACAAGCTTATCGTTATTTACAAGCGAAAATCATAACCTTTTTGCACGAACCATGGATTTCCCCACGAAAACACCATGGAAAATGACTTTTTTGCCAAAAACCTTTGAATGGCAACCCAAAACTGAAGAAAAAACCTATACCAGCCGACATGCTATTTTAGGTGGCATGCGCTATACCAAGGGCAAATATTTAATGGGTGATGGCATTAATGATACCGGCTTGTGTTGTGCTGAATTGTATTTCCCGGTTGCGGCCAAATATCATTCTGAAAACCAACCCGGTAAGATTAATTTATCACCACAAGACTTTATTACTTGGGTGCTGACTCAAAATAGTACAGTTGACGAAGTTGTCCAAAAACTCCCCAACATCGCCATCATTGGGCTTGAATGGTTTGATCGAGATGGTGTTTATCCATTCCACTGGGTACTAACAGATGCCAGTGGCAAAATGACAATTATTGAACCAACCTCAACGACTTTAACTGCAATTGATGATCCGGTTCATGTGTTAACCAATACACCAAAATTGGAAAATCACATTACGAACTTAAATCGCTATGTTGGCATTGACTCCAATCAATTCACGGATGAAACCAGAAAAGCAATCATCAACTATTCAGGTAAACTACCGCATAAAACGATTCCGACGGACCGCTTTATCAGAACGGCGCTGGCCGTTGATAAACATCCTAAAGAATCACTAGACCACTCTGTCAGTTGGATTTTTTGTTTCTTAGATAAAGTCAAAATGCCAAAAACTAGTGACTATAAGGATTACACGCACTACATTGGCATTATTGATACAACTGATTATAAATATTGGTTTAAAGATTTAGTTAGCAACCAAATTCAGTGTATGTCATTACCAGATCTGATGGCCAAATATGAGTTACCACATACTTTTCAAATCAAAGGGGCGTTTGATCGTGTCTAAATTAGTTACTGCAAAAGAAATGAAAGCTTTGGATCAATATACAATTAAGACCATTGGGATTCCATCGCTCGTGTTGATGGAACGTGCTTCGCTAGCCGTCCGTGATTATATTTTGGCCCACGATTTTGATCTAAGCCACGTTGTTGTCGTTGCGGGTTTTGGTAACAATGGCGGCGATGGATTGTGCGTGGCGCGTTTGCTAAAAATTGGAGGTACTCGAGATGTTAGCGTGATTAGCGTTGGTAATCCAGCGCATGCTTCTAGTGAACATCAAGTTCAAGCGCACATCTGTGATTATTATGAAATTTCATTAACACAAACTGCTGATGCGTTAGCCTCAGCTACTTTGATTATCGATGCCATTTTTGGCATTGGCATTGATCGTCCGGTTGAAGGAGATTATGCCAGCATGATTGAGGCAATTAATGCGGCCACAGCACCTAAAGTTGCTGTTGATATTCCTTCCGGTATTCATGCAGATACTGGTGAATTATTAGGACATGCGGTTAACGCTGACGCAACAGTCACGTTTGCTTACAATAAATTCGGCCTCACAAAAGCTGATGGCCCAAATTATGCGGGCAGGTAATTGTTGCCAACGACATGGGAACTTATGAACACGCATAAATAAAAGGTTTGGCATTAAATGCCAAACCTTTTTAAATCATTGATTAATTAAGCATGCTGCGTTGCATGTGCTTTTTTCGGTTGTCGTACGGGACGTCGAAGTTCTTCGATAACCTGACGATGTTTTTTGGCAGTTGCCAATTCATCCCCACGCAACATCTGCCACGTTGACATGATGAGGAGCGCGCAAACAAAGATTAATGGGAACCCGGCAATCGCACTGATTGCTTGAACAGTTTTGAATCCACCAACAAACACGATTCCAAATGAGAATAACATGAAGACAAACACCCAAAACAAGCGGTTCATCTTGCTTGGTTGTTGACCAGGAAGCAATTTCTCACTGGTAAACGATGACACAATGAACGCTGATGATGAAATGGTGGTTGCCAAGAAGATGAAGCATGAAATGCAATAAATCACTAACATAATCATCTTGAATGGCAACGTCGAAATCACAGCAGCAATCACGGCTGCTTGCCCATGAGCGTGTAAAATCGCAATCAGGTTAACGACTCCTGTTTTTTGCAAATAAAGTGAATATCCACCCAAAATTGCGTAGAAACTCATGCAGCCTAAGGCACCATAACTTAGCATGCCTAAGATGACCTGACGAATGGTCCGACCACGTGAAATACGGGCAATGAATAAGCCCATCACTGGCATGTAGGATAACCACCAGCCCCAGTAGAAAATAGTTTCTTGTTGAGCGACACCGGCATGCGTTCCAGCTGCTGTAGTTGTACTCATTGAAATAAACTTAGAAATCATTAAGCCCAAACTATTACTTTCTGAGTTCAAAATATAAATCGTTGGACCAACAAGTAGCACAATAAGCAAAAAGCCAATGGCAGTCCAAATGTGGGCTGAACTAAGCTTATCAATGCCGCCTTTAATTCCTTTTAGCATCGTGACCGTAAAGATAATAAATAAGACCACAAACATGCTGAGTTTCAATAAAATATTGTCTGGAATACCAGTAATTGAATTAATTATTTTAGATAATACTGGAATTTCCATCCCAACAGATGAACCAATCCCACCCATAATGCCAAATACAACCAAGAAATCAATCAAGCCACGCAAAAAGGCTTTGTAACGTTGTGGTCCTTGGAGCACGGTAATGGCCGCACTAATTTTCATCACATGCACATGTTTGACGTACATCACATAAGCAATGGCAATCGTAGCAGATGCAAACATCATCCACGCCATGGGACCCCAATTAAATTGACCAAGCATATGCGCATTGCGATAAGCTGCTTCACTATAAGGTTTAGTACCCATCACTGGTTGTGAAACGTAACGCAGTGGATCGACCATGCTGAGCATCAAAATACTAGCATCAATCGCGGTCGCAAACACCATGCTCCCCCACTGGAAGCCACTGTATTCAGGTTGATCATCACGATTCCCTAATTTAACTTTGCCAAAACGGCTAAAAGCCAAATACATGAAAAACACGAAGTTCAACACATAAATCCAGAGATAGGCCCAACCCATCTTAGTCGAAATCAAGTCCATCAAACTACTTAAAGAGCTCTGCAGATGATGCCCACCAAGCAGTAGCCCAATGGAAACAAGGCCAAACAAAATTGCGGTAGGAATGAACATTTTCTTGTCTATATTATGATTTTGGTGGTGTAAAATAAATAATTACCTTCTTTTTAAAAGTTAGAGTGCGGAGGAAAACGGGTTGCTTCTGAGGATTAACGGAATAAAAGCGAAATCCCCGGTTCTGGGATTTTGCTTTTATTTTGTTAACCGGAAGAAGCAGTTTTCCGGAGCACGTTTCAGCAACAAAAAAGCACTTCAATAAAACAAAAAAAACGCCAAAGCCAAAAATCTCACTAGAGATATCTGCATAGCGTTTTAAACTGATACAAATACTAATGAATTCGCTCAAATAATTGATTGAAAACTAATAGTTTACGGGATCACATCCCCATTTTGATCAAGATGATGAATAATTCGCGCGGGATTACCAGCAATCACCACATCGCTTTCAAACGATTTAGTCACCACGGAACCGGCGCCAATGACCACTCGATCACCAATTGTTACTCCCGGCAAGATCGTCACGTGGCCACCCATCCAGACACTACTACCAATCGTAATTGGGGCACCTAATTCAACATCGGCATCGCGCTTTTTAGCGGATAACGGATGAATTGGGGTATAAAGCCCGACATCCGGACCAATATAGCAGTGATCACCAATTGTGATTGGACAAGTATCTAACAATGTTAAATGGTAATTGGCATAGAAATGATCGCCAATGTGAATATTAAAGCCATAGTCAAACGCCAAACCACCTTCCACAAAGAAGTGCGGTCCAGAATCTGCCAACAGCGATTTAACACGCGCGTTACGACGATCGTTATTGTCTAATTGATTGATTTGTTGCAACTCATGGCGAATGAATTTACGTCGCTCAATGAGTTCATTATCAAATTGCTGGTACGGTTGGCCAGCAGACATTTTTTCTCTTTCACTAGTCATAATATAATTAGCCTACCACTAATCAAGTGATTTGTTAAAGACGATTGCCGATATACGGGCATTTTGGTAGCGCTTACTTGGTATAATATAAGTATATGAGAAACTTTTTTATATTTTTTAACAAATAAAAATTAAATATCTGTCGGTATAACCAACAATACGTATATAAAACATGAACTTACGTCTATTTATTTATTAAATTGTAAATCAACTGCAAGTTAATTCTTGGTTTTGCTATATTCTCTTTCAAGTTATCTTCAAAATCGCTTAATGTTCTGTTAATCGCTTTTTTATTCACAGTCTTACCATGAAAATCATAAAAATTCCATGCTTTTAATTTATATTTTCTATTCATATTTATTACTAACAATGCATCCGAAGGTCCTATTTTTTTTCTTATCGGATAGTAGTCAATACTCCTATTGTCATTGATGTACATTTTATCACCATTTTTCAGTACACTGTCAATCATAAGGTACCCCCTACCAGAGTATGCATGAACACCGCCGTGATCCTCTGTTTGATTAATATTACTTACATATTTTTTATCAACTTTATCTGGTAATCGATGACGGTTAGCTTCACGTATGAACGGATATTCATTTTTAGCATGATTAGAATGCGTTGCATAATAAAAAGCATTTTTATTTATGTTGTAAGTTGCGTATCCCCCTAGTACAAGGATAAGCACACATGTTGTTATGATGGTAATTATTATTTTCTCTTTATTCATTATTCTCTCTCAAAAAAGTTTTTAACCTTGCTTACAATATGGGAACTGAAGTTATAATGGATGTAAGCTGATTCCTGAGACAACTTTTAAGAGAGCGTATAATGAATAAATCGTCTCTCAAAAGGAAGGAATTTTTACATGCCAACTCGTTACGACAAAGAATTCAAACAAAACATCATCA
>NZ_BAAHWX010000006.1:0-94624 GCF_054784995.1 Paucilactobacillus salsurae
CAGTTTTAGCTGGCTAGGAAAATATCGGCGCCTCTGGCGCAATTGTGAGCGAAAGCTGAACACCAGTAAGATGATGATTAGCTTAGCCTTCCTGCGAATACTCTTGAAAAGATTCTAAACACGTTCTAACTAAATTTACTAAATTTACAAAATCATTTTTATCAATTTCAGTAATTCCATATTGGTTAAAAAAGCCTCCCCATGAATTTGCTTTTCGTGTCTTGCTATTCCAATCAAATTTTTCTAACTTGTCCTGATAAATCTCTTTTTTAAATTTAAAACTATTTAACAGCAATGAATAAACTGTACCTGTAGTTATTCCATGTTGAATTTCCCCAAATTGACCACAGCCGAACAAATAAAACTTATGATTTTTGCTAGCACGCTGCGGTCGTCTGTAGATAAATAAATCATTTTTCTCTATTTTGTTATATCGAGTTGTATTCCAAACATATTTTTCAAAATCAACATCTTTCTCGTTCCCTTGTTCTGCATAACCATTTTTTGAGTCAATGATAAAAAATTTATTTGCTTTTTTTACATATTTAATTATTTCTTTTGTCATTACATTCTCCTCACTACATTTTAAATAATACACTAACATCATTTTCTATCTGATAAATTTTTAAATTTTCAAAGTTTTAATTTCTTCCCAACACAACTTAAAAAATTTTTAATTTGATTTTTAAGTTCGCTCAAATTGTGGATTTTTTCACTGATTGAATCAATAAGTATAATTTCATTCCTTTTTTCACAAACATTTGAATAAAATGCCTTTTTATCTTTAAATATTCATTAATTCTTTGCTCAATTTCAAATGAATTCTAATCATCAATTATTAATGCCATAGTAAGTTTTGAAAGGATTGTGAAAAAGTTTCTAGAACACTAATATATCAGTGAATTCTTTTCACAAAATGTATAATTTTTCATTTACTTAAAGCGCTTACATTGTTAAAATGGTTCTTGTGTGAATATTGACATTCCCTTATTGTTCATCCATTACAGAAAGTAGGAAAAAACTATGGAGTATAGTTTGTTTACTCGCGTTGTGGCAGAATTTATTGGAACTGCCTTTTTAGTTGCATTAGGTAACGGATCAGTCGCCAATGTCGAGTTAAAGGGTACTAAAGGATATCATGGCGGTTGGGTTTTGATTGGTTTAGGATATGGCGCCGGAGTATTGATTCCAGCCATGATGATTGGTAGCGTTTCAGGCAACCACATAAATCCTGCATTGACTCTAGGTTTAGCCATTAATGGCCTATTTCCATGGAACGAAGTCCTTCCGTACCTTTGTGCTCAGTTTGCTGGTGCAATTGCTGGTCAATTATTAGTTGTAGTTAGTTATAAACCCTACTATGATCAAACGACCAATGACGAGGCCATTTTAGGTACATTTTCGACAATTGATGCTGTTCATTCTAATGTGGATGGTTTCATTAACGAATTTATTGGAACTTTCATTTTAATTTTTGGCGCGTTAACGATGACACATACGATGGCCTTCAAATCGAATATTGGATTAGCCAATTTTTCAGTTGGTATTCTAGTGCTCGCACTGGTTGTTTCCTTAGGTGGGCCAACCGGGCCGGCATTAAATCCTGCGCGAGATCTTGGTCCTCGAATGGTTCATGCCCTAATTCCGCTCAAACAAAAAGGTTCCTCTCAGTGGAATTATTCATGGGTACCAGTTGTTGCACCACTTTTTGGTGGTGTGGTAGGAACATTTTTGTTTAAGCTATTATTTGGATAATATTTATTTCATGACACCACAATAAGGAAAATTCAATATTAAAAAATTTATTTAAAAAATGTCACGGTTAGCCGTGACATTTTTTATAGTCTATTTTAATTACTTTCTGCAAACTTTGTTTTAATGTAATCGGCAGAAATTTGTAATTTTTTGAGTTCTTCGTCTGTTAAATCCAATTTTAATTGTTCAACAATGCCATCCCGCCCAACAATTGCAGGATATGATAGGTAGGTGCCGTACTCTTCACGGTAATTAGAAACGGGTAATTCTGTTAACGCATTATTTAAAATCGTGTTGGCTAGCAAGACAGCAGCTGTGGCAACCCCATAGTTCGTATACTTTTTGCCATGGAAAACCCGATGGCCACCGGCCTTAGATTCACCATCAATCGCATCAAGATCCAATCCACGATCAGCAGCAATTTGTGTGATTGGTTTACCTAAAACGCGAACCGTTGACCACGCTGTAAATTGTGAATTACCATGTTCACCTAAATTATACCCAACCACAGAACGTGAATCGATGTTTAATTGTGAGGCCACAGCACGTTTCATGCGGGCTGAATCAAGCAATGTTCCCGTGCCAAGCACATGTTTTTTTGGTAAACCTGTAATATCTTGGTAAATTGAAGTAATCACATCAACTGGATTAGTAATCGCCACAATCAAACCATTAAAGCCGGTATCTTTGATTTTATGAGCAACGTCTTTAACTGCAGCACTCGTGAATGGTAATTCTGCAAAACGATCATCATTAGCATTGTCTTGTAGTTTGATGTTGCCAAGTGCTGAAATAATCACATCAGTATCAGCCAATTGTTGGTAATCATTCACAAAAATATTAGTGTGAAATGGTAGATTAGGCATGGCATCTTCAAAATCAAGGGCATCCGCTTGAACTTTAGTTTCATCAATATCAATCAACACTAAATCATCCGCAAAGCCATTAGCAACAATGTAGTGCGCAACTGTTGAGCCAACGTGACCCATTCCAATAACTGCAATTTTTCTTGGCATTTTCCATCAACCTTTCATTTTGACTATTCTATAAAAAATGGACATTGAAGCAATTATACAAAAAAACTTGAAGTAAATATATACTTCAAGTCATTTTAATTACTTAGCTGGCTTTTGTTTTGCCCACTTACGTAAATCTTCAATTTTCTTTTCTTTCAATGCTCGCTTGTACTTTGGAGCAACTGGCCGACGACCTTGAACGCCATTTGGATGAGCCTTACGCATGTCATTGCCTCCTTATTTTCTTCTCTTAATAAATCAACATTCCCATTATAAAGGTTCACCACTGGAAACGCAAATACATTTTTTATAATTGAACTATACCAATATCTTCTCTGTGCCCTTTTTAAAGATTTTCAAAGGGATTTGACAAGTATACCTATATATAATATCATGGTGTTTGTAGTAAACAATAACCTAAGTAATTACACTTACTCGGAGATGGTATTATGTTACTAGATAAAAGCACGCACACTACTGCCAGTAATATCGAGGATCCTAACAACAATCCATCGGTAGATCAAGAACGCGTTGCTCTTGATGACGACTGTGCCAAAAAAGAATTAAGTTGGTTAAGTGAAGCACTCGAAAAATAACTTCATCGCCAAAGCTATGACAATTATTGTCGTAGCCTTTTTTGTATTCCTTTCACCAGCTGCTAAAATCCAGTATAATAAACACGTGCAATAAAGCAGATAAATCATTTGACCTTTATTGACCAACGCGTTAAACTACATTTACACGATTAGCAATCAATACTGCTAAGTGCTAAATAAGGAGGCAACACTATGAACTTAGTTCCTACTGTCATTGAGCAATCATCACGTGGCGAACGTGCCTATGATATTTACTCACGACTATTAAAAGACCGTATTATCATGTTGTCCGGTCCAATTGAAGACGATATGGCCAACTCCATTATCGCCCAATTATTGTTCTTGGACGCTCAAGATTCAACTAAAGATATCTACTTATACATTAATTCACCTGGTGGTGTGGTTACTTCTGGAATGGCCATCTACGATACCATGAACTTCATCAAATCTGATGTTCAGACCATCGTTACTGGAATGGCTGCTTCAATGGCCAGTGTGTTAGTTTCATCTGGTGCAAAGGGCAAACGTTTTGGTTTGCCTCATTCACAAGTCTTAATTCACCAGCCATCTGGTGGTGCTCAAGGACAACAAACTGAAATCGAAATTGCCGCAACTGAAATTTTGAAAACTCGTAAAATGATTAATCAAATTTTAGCTGACAATTCCGGTCAACCACTTGAACGAATTAATAATGATACCGAACGTGATCACTACTTAACAGCTGATGAAGCTGTTGAATATGGGTTATTAGATGGCATCATGCAAAACAGTTCAGATATGAAAAAATAATTAATACGACTTAAAAACACCCTGATTGAGTCAATCAGGGCGCTTTTTTTGTCACAAAATTACCAACTAAATTCTTCATAATAAACTTTATCTGCTGGAACATTTGCGCGCAACAATGCTTGTTTAAAGTTTCGACCCAAGCTATTTGGACCCGATAATAGATAAACCGCATTCGTATCTAAATAGTGCAAGATTTGATCAGTATTAAATCTTCCTTCTTGGATATGAACGGTTAAATTACGACGTTGTGCTGCTAAAGCTTTCAGTTGTTCCTCATAAATCAGATCGGCCGTCCGATGGGTTGAATAGTACAGATCAATTTGCCGATCATCACAGGCCTGAACAATCGACAAAAGTGGCACGATGCCGCTACCGCCACCAATTAGAACTAAAGCATCTTTTTGGTTTTGTTGAATGACATCATCAAATTTGCCATAACTGCCATCAATTTGAACTTGCGACCCAATTGTTAACTCCTGTGTCTGCTTGGTAAAATCACCATCACCACGAATGGCTAAGACAATTTGACCATCGTGTTGCACATCATTAACCACCGAAAATGGATGCAGTTCTTTCAAATGATCTTTTTGGGGAAAGTTGATAAAAATATAATCGCCTGGCTTAATGGTTAAGCGCTGTGGATGAGACATTTGAATTGTGTATTCAAAAAAATTGGGTGCAATTTCTTTTTTTTCAATTAATTTACCAGTAGGCAGCAAGTACGCATTTTTAATTTTGGTGTAGCTATAAGCCAGTAACACGAACAGGCTATACGCATCAAAAAGCCAAATGAACGCACTAATACTTGTGATATAAGAAATCAGTTGTACGTGGATAAATACTAGTATCACGGCCACGATATTGAGGCGATGTAACCAAACTGACAACTCATGTTTGAAAATTTTTTCTAAGCCATGCTTTAACATCCCAAAAATTTTAACACGATTGCTCAACCACCCTGCCATAAATACCAGAGAATAGATCATTAGTCCTATAAATAGATCAAACGACCAATCCCCTGTTAATTTAATCAGTCCGGCTGAACTCGTTCCACTTTTATGCAAGTAAGCTAGGACTATGCCAAAAATACTGAGCATGCCATGAATAAAATAAATACTTGGTAACCCAATCAAACGGTCTAACCATTTTGGTCGTGTACTTAAATATATTGAAACTAAAAACCATACATAGGCGATTGAACCAGTTTGAATTGCCAGTGCCTCACTGCTATAGATAGCTGGTAACCCCATTGCTAAGGCTTGAATTAATGGCAGTGGTACAACAAATAAAATGACTGCCCACACCAGATATTGAATAAATGGAATTCGTTTTAGCATTGTCGCCACCTCCTTAGATACGTGAAATAACTTGCTGATCGTCTACTAACAACCCCGCGGTTGGATGATGTTGTGCAAATTGTGTGAACTTTGTTTTTCCCATAACAATTGCCGTTGTCGCCAGTAGGTCTGCTTCGATTAACTCGTTTGCAACAATCGTTGCCTGAATGAGCGGTGCCGTTTTATCTCGGTGAATGATATGTTCTCCGCGTTTACTGAATCCAGAAGTAGCAATTGCACCATTTTTTAGTTCATAACGATAAATTAGCTGGGATAAATCAGTGGGATTTTCAATCCCAATTTGCCAAGTAAAGGATGATTGGTCACTTGTGCTCAATTGGATATCACCCGCGCCGTTTAATAACACGGCGACAACCTTGCCATCATCAATCAGTGGTTGCATAAACCGTTCAAAAGCCCGTTGGATGGCCCACCCTTTCACAATTCCTGTCGGATCATACTGTTTTTTAAAGAACGGCGTAAATGCACCATCAGTGATCGATTGGGCTTTAATGGCTATGCCAAAAACCTCACGAAATTGATCGGTAATCTCATTATTTTTCAAATCACCACTTTGATACTGTGACACTAACGAATCTGATTTAAATGGTGAAAAAGCTGCGTCAATCTGATCTAAAAATTGATGAACTTGATGAATAACTTTTTGTAAATCTGCATTTAAGCTATCATTAAATTCTGGGTTTGCAAACTGTAACGTAAATGGCATCGTCATTGATTGAAATTGATATGCTTTTGTTTGAACGTTATCCATTGGCTAGTCCTCCGCTTGTGTTAGGGCGTCTTGCAATGAACCAGTAAATCCTTTGTAGGTTTCACTAGCACCAGAGACACTATCAATTTTAGCGCTTTGTGCTTTAATAGCCTCTGCTTTATAAACCGGCAATGCTTGACTATTAATTTCTTTATCGTGACCGTTATCGTTGGGATATTCCAATACATTAACCGCTGTTATTTTGCCATTTTTAATGGTTGTTTGAACTTGCACATCACCCCACTTGGTCGTTGTTGCTTTACCTGTATAAGTACCATCTTTGTAAGTCGTTGACGACGTTGTAGTTGATGAAGTACTTGAGCTTGACTGACTTTGTGATTCGCTACTACTCGTTTGACCAGTATCTGAACGGGTCATTGTTAACTTATTTTTGAAAAATAAAAAATATCCATCAATAACAATCGCAATTGCAATCACCACGACTATTAAACGCTGCCACCATTTTTTCATAGTCCCACTTCCCATTCGCATTTAATATTAATTCTGAATTGTATAAATTTTACTCAATTCAAAAGCAATTTATGATTGTGTAAGTATATCCGCTATCTCAGGATAAAGAGATGTCTTGTCCATGAAAATTTTATGACTTTTTGCTTAAAGATTACTTTATAATCAAACCAAATAAAAAAGAATGTGATTTCTCACATTCTCCTTAATTCTTATGCACTCTGTTCTCGCAATTGATCAGCATAAGCATTTATCTTTCGTAACCGATGATTGACACCAGATTTAGAAATGGGACCGCTCGCGACGAGCTCTCCCAGTTCTTTCAAACTAACTTCCTGGTGTGCTAACCTTGCTTCAGCAATTTCACGCAGTTTATCAGGCAAATTACCGAGACCAACGGTTTGATCAATAAATTTAATATTTTCAATTTGCTTGCTAGACGCATTAGCAATTTTGTCCATATTGGCATTTTCGCAATTCACTAACCGATTAACAGAATTACGCATGTCGCGCACAATTCGCACATCCTCAAACTTTAACATGGCACTCGTGGCACCAATCAAAGATAAGAAATCAGCAATTTTTTCGGCTTCTTTTAAATAGACAATAAACCCAGAACGACGGTTCGTGACGCGTGCATTCAAATCAAATTGATTCATCATCTGCGCGATCACTGCATTGTGCTCTTCGTATAATGAATAAATTTCTAAATGATAACGAGATGTTTCCGGATTATTAACAGAACCCCCGGCTAAAAAAGCCCCGCGCAAATAAGAACGAATCATGCCGTCATCTTGTAATAACTCTAATGGTACCTGTTCTTTAAGTTGAAGGTTTTCTAAAATACCCAAATCTGCCAAAATAGTTTGAGCATCATGGCGTAAGCGGACGACATAGAGATTGTTTTTCTTTAATTTCATTTTCTTGCGCACAATCAGTTCACTTTCGGCGTGATAGAAATCCTTTAACAATTGGTAAATGCGTCTGGCAATTGCCGGATTTTCTGTTTGCACGTTTAAGACAAGTTGATGATTGGCAATACTTAGGGCACCATTCATCCTGATGAGTGCCATTAATTCAGCCTTGGCATTTTTTAAATGGACCTCTAGTCCCGTTAACTCTTTTTTAACTTCACTCGCATAAGACAAACTGATCACTCCATTCAAATCAAAAATGCGCTTGATGTAATCGATTTAATAATTCATTGACTACCTTTTCACCATCATGAAAGGCCCCATTGTCACGCAACTGTAAAAAGTTTGCTGAAATAACACGGACATTTTGATCACGTAGACCTTGAAAATCGTGTTTTACCGGTTGAGATAATTCATTCCATCTTTGAAAATCCATATAATCACTCGGCACTTGTTCCGTGTTAACCAGAATCGTATCCACGAATTGGTGGTGTAAATGACGATTTAAAACAGCAATGTGTTGGGCATCACTGAATTCATCAGTTTCACCCTTTTGAGTCATAATATTACAGATATAAATGACTTCCGCATTGGTCTGACAAACCGCCTGACCCACGTTTTCGATCATGAGATTCGGCAAAATACTGGTAAATAAACTTCCCGGTCCTAACACAATTTGATCAGCATTTAAAATTGCATCGATCACTTCAGGCACCGCTTGTGCTTGATGGTTATCGTGATAATTGGCCGGATCAACCCATACACGTTTAACAGGTTTATGTTGCGCCGTAATTTCTGATTCGCCTTTTATTTTAGTACCATCTTGAAACTCGGCACTTAACACCAATGGTTCATTTGCGGCAGGATAGACGTGGCCGTGAATCTGCATCATTTGTGATAATTCTTGAACTGCTTCGAACACCCCAGATTTCATTTCTGTTAGTGCCGCAATAATTAAATTCCCAATGGCATGACCTGCAAAAAACTGATCAGATGAATCAAAACGATATTGAAAAATATCTAGCGCTGTTTTAGGCATATCAGACAATGCAACGAGTACGTTACGAATATCTCCAGGAGGCACGACGTTAATATAATTGCGTAAAACACCTGAGGACCCACCATCGTCTGCCACCGTAACAATCGCAGTAATATCCACATCCTTATCCCGCAACCCATGCAAAATAACAGGAAGACCAGTTCCACCACCGATCACAACAATGCGTGGTCGACGTTTGTTAGTAGGTTTCATGATCGATTCGTGGACTCCTTTCTTTTTTCAATGTCGCGATGACTCACATTGACCTTATATTGTTGTCCCAGTTCTTGCGCTAATCTTTCAGCAATGGCGACTGAACGATGTTGTCCACCAGTGCAGCCAATGGCAATCGTCAGACTACTTTTACCTTCTTTTTGGTAACCAGGCAAAATATCGACTAACAACGAATAGAAATGTTGATAAAAATCTTCTGTCGCATCTTGCCGCATGACATAATCGCTAACGGCCTTGTCTTTACCGGTTAGTGGTCGTAGTTTCTTAATGTAGTACGGATTTGGCAAGAAACGCACATCCATAACAATATCTGCATCTAATGGCAACCCATATTTAAAGCCAAACGACAGTACTTCAACATAAAACATGGTGTGGTGATCACTGTTGAAATTATCAATGATGCGTTGTCTGAGTTGTCGTGGCGTCAATTTAGAGGTATCAATGACCACTTCTGCCTGATTTTTTAATTCTAATAATAATTGACGTTCTGTCTCAATGCCCATTAAAACACGACCTTGCGGTGCTAATGGATGAGATCGTCTCGTTTCTTTATAACGAGAAACCAGTTCTTCGTCGGTGGCATCTAAAAATAGTAACTGCGTTGTCACATCTTGGCGATTGCGCAATTCTTCAAACGCGGGTTGAATTTGATCATAAAAATCCTTTGACCTTAGATCTACAACTAGTGCCACTTTAGTAATTGAGACAGATTCTTTCACAATATCTAAAAATCGTGAGAGTAAATTAGGCAACATATTATCAACCACAAAGTAGCCCAAATCTTCGAAACTTTGCATTGCAACAGTTTTCCCCGCGCCACTCATACCTGTAATAATAACGACTTCCAAATGTTTACTCATAATTGACCCCCACCTTGAGATTTAGATCAGTTCATCAATTGTAACATACCGGGTGTGTCATTTCTATTTTAATCCTAATTTCGTCGTGCAAACGCGATGACTAAGGCATTGATACCAAAAATGACTAGATAAATAGCTAGCAACAAATTCAACGATAATGCAGAGACGAATGGGTTGATCAACAGTAAAAAGGCAATAATCAAACATAAAATATCAAGAAAAACTGAAAAGAGGAAATAGCCTGTGCCAAAAAACTTCAAATGACTGCTAACCAACAAGCGTTCCAGTGAATCAACCAAAAACCAGGCCGCAAATAAAAAGCCAAGAGTCGTAATGCCACTAGGGATATCAACTAGAAAGAAGATGGCGACAATAATATCAAAAATACCCATGACTAACGCAAAAGTACCACGAATCCCAGTATCACGTTTGAGTTTCGAATAACCTGCTAGAGTTGCAATCCCGCTAATTAACGCTAAAACACCAAATAAAATCACTAAGCCAGTCAGGCCAACATTTGGTAACCGAATAATTAAATAAGCTGCAATCAGACACAGAATACCCATAATAAATTCATTCCAGTCAAAGCCCCAGCGATGATCTTTAAAATCCATTCAAAAAACCTCCTTTAGTCAACGACTATCTAACTTGATAGTAATTAATTTAAGGAGGAAGTTCAATTATTAACGCTGTTCAATTAATTGTTGTGCTCGTTTTAGGTTTTGGTTGATTTGTGTAAAACCAGTGCCACCTAGTGATTGACGCCGTTGAACAGCCACTTTACTTTCTAGGTCGTGATAGACGTCGTCTTCAATTAGTGGTGATATTTTCTTATATTCAGCTAATGGAATTTCTTGTAGCGTTGTATGCGTCTCTATCCCTTGTAATACTAACTTACCAACGATTTCGTGTGCTTGCCTAAATGGAATCCCTTTACTAGCCAAATAATCAGCTAGTTCAGTGGCATTGGAAAAATCATTGTCGGTCGCGTGGGCCATTTTATCTTTATTAACATGCGATGTGGCTAACATTTTCGTAAAAATATGCAGACTTGGCAAAATGGTTTTGACTGTGTCAAAAACGCCTTCTTTATCTTCTTGCATATCTTTATTGTAGGCTAATGGCAATGACTTCATCACAGTTAGCAAGCCCATTAAGTCGCCAATCACCCGGCCACTTTTACCACGAATAAGTTCAGCCATGTCCGGATTCTTTTTTTGCGGCATAATTGATGATCCTGTTGAAAATTGATCCGATAGCTCTAAATAATTAAATTCATAGGTACACCATAGAATGATTTCTTCACAAAAACGTGTCAAATGCATCATTAAAATAGCCGCATTGCTCAGGAATTCAAGTGCAAAATCACGATCAGAAACAGCATCCAAGCTATTATGATACACATCACTAAACCCTAGCTCTTTTGCACTAAATTCCCGGTCAATTGGAAATGTGGTACCGGCCAATGCCGCTGCTCCTAATGGTGAGATGTCTGCATGTTTAGTGTTAAATTCAAAACGTTCAACATCCCGTTGAAACATGTCAAAATAGGCTAATAAATAATGGGCATATGAAACTGGTTGAGCATGTTGCATGTGCGTGTAGCCCGGCATGATTGTTTCAACATTGTCCTTAGCTAAATTGACAATCACTTGTTGTAATTGCTTTAATTCATCAATAACATTTGGAATTTGATTTTTGACGTACAGGTGAAAGTCGGTGGCTACCTGGTCGTTACGACTACGTGCTGTGTGTAACTTACCTGCCACAGGTCCAATTTGGTCTGTCAGAATTTTTTCTAGATTGAGATGAATATCTTCATTTTCAACCGAAAATTTCAGTTTACCTTCGTGTAATTGCTTAACTAGACTTTCTAATCCAGCAATAATTTGATCTGCATCTTCAGCAGGTAAAATATTTGTTTCCTTGAGCATTTTAACGTGTGCAAGTGACCCAGTAAGATCTTCTTGCGCCAACTGTTGATCAAATGCAATAGAAGCTCCAAACTCGTCAACCCAATGTTCACTTGCTTGTGTGAAACGACCACCCCATAGTTTTTCTGTACTCATCTATTTTTGCCCGTCCTTTGCTTTTTGTGCCTTGTCTTGAACCTGTGAATAAACTTGAGTTGGTAGACCCCACAGTTTGATGAAACCAACTGCAGCTTGCTGATCAAATTCATCTGCTGACGTATATGTTGCCAAGCTCTTATCGTAAAGAGAATTAATTGACTTACGACCTTGGGTCATAATGTTACCTTTGAATAATTTGAGACGAACCGTCCCGTTGACCACTTTTTGTGTTTCCTTAATAAAAGCAGTCATGGCAGTCATTAATGGTGAAAACCATAATGCATTATAAATAGTGTCTGCTAATTTTTGTTCAATTAAGGGTTTGAAATGAGCTAATTCACGTTCAAATGTCAGATCTTCTAAATCTTTATGAGCGTGCATTAATACTGCCGCTGCTGGCGCTTCGTAAACTTCACGTGATTTAATGCCGACCAACCGGTTTTCAATATGATCAATACGGCCAATTCCGTGTTTACCTGCGATTGCCTCAACTTTTATAATCAGATCGGCCAATGGGTACTTTTGACCATTTAAAGCAACGGGAACCCCTTGCTTGAACTCGATGGTCATTTCTTCAGGTTCATCAGGCGTATTTTCAATGGCATTGGTTAAATCAAAAGCATCTTCTGGTGCAGCAGCCCATGGATCTTCCAAAATACCACATTCATTTGCCCGGCCCCAGAGATTTTGATCAATGGAATAAGGACTATCTAAGTCAATTGGAATCGGCACATTGTGTGCTTTAGCGTAATCAATTTCTTCTTCACGAGACATATGCCAATCACGAATTGGTGCCTCAATTTTCATCTTCGGATCGAGAGCATGGATGGCAACTTCAAACCGAACCTGATCATTACCTTTTCCGGTACAACCATGAGCAACTGCTGTCGCACCTTCTTGATGAGCAATTTCCACTAATTTTTTAGAAATCAAAGGGCGTGAAAGTGCCGAAAGAAGTGGATAAATACCTTCATACAATGCATGGCCCTGCAAGGCAACTAACACATAGTCGTTAGCAAATTCTTCCTTTGCATCAATTACATACGATTTAACAGCACCCACTTTTAGCGCTTTGTCATGGACAAAATCTAAATCCTTACCCTTTTCACCCACATCAATACAAGCTGCAATTACATCGTAACCTTTGTCCTTCAACCAATTAATCGCAACTGAGGTATCCAAACCTCCTGAATATGCTAATACAATTTTTTCGTTTGCCATGTCTCTTTTTCCCCCGTTCATAGGATTTACTATGCTACATACAGTAACACGCCGTATCCATAAAATCAAGTATTTATTCATATAAAATGGATAAATACAATTTTTATGCATTTTATAAGCCATTAATTTGTATAAAAAAAGACAATCTATTAAGATTGTCGTTTTTTATCGTTTAATTTAATTAAATTTCATGACGAACAAATGGATCAGTTGAAATTTTTTCGCTTAAAATCTTCTTAGCCCATTCCTGTGCAGAAAATAGGGAATGATCACGGTAGTTACCACAACTGTCAATTGTTGTGCCTGGTACATCTTCCCATTTAGCTGTACTAATAAATTCTAGAGATGATTTTAATGCCTTGGCAACTTCTGTTGTATCATGTTCACCCCACATAATGAGATGGAACCCAGTACGGCAGCCAAATGGTGAACAATCAATAACACCACTCATGCGGTCACGTAGTAACCCTGCCAGCATGTGCTCAATTGTGTGTAATCCCGCAGTAGGAATTGCATTCTCATTGGGTTGAACTAGTCGCAGGTCAAAGTTAGAAATCTTATCACCATTAGGTCCTTCTTCAACAGTAATGAGTCTAACGTAAGGTGCCAACACCTTTGTATGATCTAATTGAAAACTTTCAATCTTTGCCAAAAAAATCACTCCTTTTGTATTTACCTTTACTATACAAGGATCACGATAAATAACAAGTATTCATCTTGAAAACCTGAATTTACACTCGTGATTTATCTTTTTCGAGAACTGGTTTCAGATACTGGCCGGTATAACTCTCACTGACTTCAGCGATTTCTTCTGGTGTCCCAGTTGCCACAATCTGACCACCAGCAGCACCACCTTCAGGACCGAGATCAATTAACCAATCGGCTGTCTTAATGACATCCAAATTATGTTCAATCACCAAAACGGTATTGCCTGCATCTACTAGGCGTTGCAAAACGTCCAATAAGCGCTTGATATCGTCGGTATGCAATCCGGTAGTTGGTTCGTCTAAAATATAAAAACTCTTACCACTTGATTGTTTATGCAATTCTGAAGCTAACTTCATCCGTTGTGCTTCACCACCAGATAATGTGGTGGCTGGTTGGCCCATGCGTACATAACCCAAACCAACATCGACAATCGTTTGTAGTTTGCGCGTGATCTTTGGAATTGCTGCAAAAAAGTCGAGTGCTTCTTCAACGGTCATATCCAAAACATCAGCAATGTTTTTGCCTTTATATTCAACTTCGAGTGTTTCAGAATTATAGCGTTTACCATGACAAACTTCACATGGTACATAAACATCCGGAAGAAAGTTCATTTCAATTTTTAAAATTCCGTCACCGTGACATGCTTCACAGCGACCACCTTTAATGTTAAAACTAAATCTACCCTTTTGATAACCGCGCAATTTAGCTTCATTAGTTTGCGCAAACAAACCGCGAATATCATCAAATACCCCCGTATAAGTAGCTGGATTACTACGTGGAGTCCGACCAATTGGCGCTTGATCAATATCGATCACTTTTTCAATATTTTTAACACCACGAACTGTCTTGTACTTACCAGGTTTTTCAGAATTATGGTTCAACTTTTGAGCCAGCACGCGCTTCAAAATTGAGTTCACTAATGTGGATTTACCGGAACCTGACACACCGGTGACCGAGATAAATTTACCTAGTGGAAAGTCTACTGAGATATTTTTTAAATTATTCTCGGCAGCGCCTGTAATCGTAATTTTTTTACCATTACCAGCCCGACGTTCTTTTGGTACTGAAATATATTTTTTTCCAGACAAATACTGGCCCGTTAATGACTTAGTAGAACGTTCAACTTGCTTTGGTGTTCCAGCGGCCATGACATAGCCACCATTTTCGCCAGTACCAGGACCAATGTCGACAATATAATCTGCGGCGCGCATGGTATCTTCATCATGCTCAACGATAATTAATGTATTACCGAGATCGCGCATCTTCTTTAGTGATGCAATCAGGCGATCATTATCGCGTTGATGTAACCCAATAGAAGGCTCATCCAAGATGTATAACACACCCGACAAATTAGAACCAATTTGAGTCGCCAAACGAATTCGTTGTGCTTCACCACCAGAAAGCGTTCTGGCTGAGCGGCTCAAAGTTAAATAATCTAACCCAACATTTTGTAAGAACGTCAATCGATCAATGATTTCTTTGATGATTGGTTTAGCAATCGTTTCATTTTGTTCAGACAAATTTAATTTTGTAAAAAATGGAATTTCGTCACTAACGGGGCGTTCAGAAATTTGCCCAATGTGAATATCGCCAACTTTGACACTCAAAGCTTGTGGATTAAGTCGATAACCACCACATGTTTGACAGGTCAATTCAGTCATATATTTACGCATTTGATCTCTAGTGAAATCAGAATTGGTTTCCTTATACCGACGTTCAACATTGTTAATCACACCTTCAAATGGCACATCAACGTCTCGAACCCCACCAAAGTCATTTTCATAATGAAAATGAAATGGTTTTTCACCGTTGCCAAATAAGATCATCTTTTGTTGCTTAGCAGATAATTTTTCAAAAGGTGTATCCATATCAATTCCAGTTTGCTTAGCAAATTGAGCAAGCATTTCAGGATAATATTGTGAAGAAATCGGGTTCCACGGAATAATGGCCCCTTCATTTAATGTCAATGAACGATCGGGGATAACCAAATCCTGATCAACTTCAAGCTTGACACCAAGTCCCTCACAATCTGGACAAGCGCCTAGTGGTGCATTAAATGAAAATAAACGTGGTTCTAATTCACCCACAGTAAAGCCACAAATTGGACAGGCATACTGTTCTGAAAAGGCAATCTTTTCACCACCGATAACGTCAGCAGTGGCATAACCATCACTTAAACGTAACGCTGCTTCAAATGAGTCAAACAATCGTGAACGAATACCACTTTTAACAACAATCCGATCAACAACGATGTTGACTGAATGCGTTTGGTTTTTATTTAATTCGGGCACTTCATCGATGTCATAAGTCTCATCGTCGACTTCCACGCGAACAAACCCTTCGCGTTTGATCTTTTCAAAGGTCTTTTTTTGGCCGCCCTTTTTATTTCTCACGATTGGTGACATAATTTGTAATTTGGTTCGTTCTGGTAATTCCAGGACACGATCAACCATTTGTTCCGGTGATTGACTCGTAATTGGAATATGATCATTGGGACAAATTGGCGTTCCTACCCGTGCCCATAACAACCGCAAATAATCATTAATTTCAGTAACTGTTCCAACAGTTGAACGTGGGTTCTTGGAAGTTGTCTTTTGATCAATTGAAATGGCAGGCGATAATCCGTCAATTGAGTCCACATCTGGTTTATCCATTTGTCCTAAAAATTGACGGGCATATGCAGACAGGCTTTCGACATACCGCCGTTGCCCTTCCGCATATAACGTATCAAATGCGAGTGAACTTTTTCCGGAGCCAGATAAACCCGTCACAACTACTAATTTATTTTTCGGAATTGTGACATCAATATTTTTTAAATTATGTGCTCGTGCACCATGAATCACAATTTTATCATTTGCCAACTCAATATCCTCCACGTCTACTCAACTTGTGCTTTTAATTCGAGAATTGTATCTCGTAATGTTGCTGCTTGTTCAAAGTCCAGTCGTTTGGCCGCTGACTTCATTTGTTCATCTAATTGTTTCAACATTTCTTGTTGATCATCTTTAGCCATATCGGCAAAGTCTTGTTGTGTAAAATCATCCTTGCTACCAGAATCATCGGTTTCTTTCGTAACCACAATCGCATCACGGATTTCTTTTTGAATGGTATGCGGTGTAATGCCATGTTCCTTATTATAAGCATCCTGGATTTTACGACGGCGAGCCGTTTCATCCATTGCTTTTTTCATTGAATCCGTCACGGTATCGGCATACATAATAACCGCCCCATTTTCATTACGGGCAGCTCGACCAATCGTTTGAATTAATGATCGCTCATTACGTAGGAAGCCTTCCTTGTCTGCATCCAAAATGGCAACTAAAGAAACTTCAGGCACATCAATTCCTTCACGTAACAAATTAATTCCAACCAACACATCAAATTTACCCAGTCGTAAATCTCGAATAATTTGCGTTCGTTCGAGTGTTTTAATATCGCTGTGTAAATACTTAACTTTGAGACCTAAGTCTTTCAAATAATCACTTAAATCTTCTGACATCTTTTTAGTCAAAGTCGTGACAAAGACACGTTCGTTACGTTCAATGCGCTTATTGATTTCACCAACCAAATCATCAATCTGGCCCATCACAGGTCGGACTTCAACCGTTGGATCAAGTAACCCAGTTGGTCGAATAATTTGCTGAACGACTTTATCTGTTTTTTCTTCTTCATACGGTCCAGGAGTGGCTGACATATAGACCACTTGATTAATATGTTGTTCAAATTCAGCTAACTTTAATGGTCGGTTATCTAAGGCACTTGGCAAACGAAAGCCATAATCAACCAGCATTTGTTTACGTGCTCGGTCACCGTTATACATCCCCCGCACTTGCGGCATCGTTTGATGGGATTCATCAACGACTAATAAGAAATCTTTGGGGAAGAAATCTAACAATGTGTATGGCGGTTCGCCCGGTTTACGACCATCCATATGGCGTGAATAGTTTTCAATTCCTGAGGTATAACCCATTTCACGTAGCATTTCGATATCGTATTCCGTCCGTTGCTTTAGACGCTGAGCTTCAAGCAACTTACCGGCATCATTTAAAACCTTGAGGCGCTCATCCAATTCTTTGGAGATGCCATCAATCGCTTTTTCCATAGAATCATCATTTGTCATAAAGTGAGTCGCTGGGAAAATTGAAACATGATCACGATCGCCAATTACTTCACCTGTCAATGAATCAACTTCACGAATACGGTCGATTTCATCACCAAAAAACTCAATGCGCAGTGCCCGTTCATCACGAGATGCCGGAAAGACTTCCACAACATCGCCATGAACGCGGAAACGGCCACGTTGAAAATCAATATCGTTGCGTTCAAATTGAATATCGACTAATTCTCGTAATAGTTGGTTACGTTCAATTTCCATTCCCACACGGAGCGATAACGTGTGATCTTGGTATTCTTTTGGATCACCTAATCCAAAAATACTTGATACCGAAGCCACTACGATAACATCATTGCGCTCCAAAAGAGAACTCGTTGCGGAATGCCGTAATTTATCAATTTCGTCATTAATTGAGGAATCTTTTTCAATATAAGTGTCGCTTGAAGGAACATAGGCTTCGGGTTGGTAGTAATCATAGTAACTCACAAAATATTCAACGGCATTATTGGGGAAAAATTCTTTGAATTCTCCATATAATTGACCAGCCAAGGTTTTATTGTGTGACAAAATAAGCGTGGGTTTGTTCACGTTTTTGATCACATTAGAAATGGTAAACGTTTTTCCTGTTCCTGTTGCACCCAATAAAATCTGAGCTTTGTCACCATCTTCAATTCCTTGCGTTAACTCTTTAATTGCCTCAGGCTGATCACCAGTTGGTTGATACTTTGAAACCAAATCAAACGGTTTATCTGGTTGGCGATAAATCACGCTAAAGCCCCCTCCGATAGTAATTCTATCACTTCATTTTATAACGTATACATGCGTCTATCAATACTAACATACGAACATGTATTCGTCTAGCGAGCTGTTTTGGTCTAGTTCGACGCCAAAATTTCCTCAGTAATCGAGCGCAGATGGTCTTGGTCGTTAACACTATCAGCAATTAAATCTGGTAAAATCTGGGTCAAAAAATACTGGACCGACTTCATCTGTTTAAACGACACAATCGTTTGCAAACTAGCCCGATAAATTTCTGTGAACACCGTTTCAGGATTACCTTTTTGAATTTCGCCAAATGACTCATACATCAAATCAATTTTATCTGCAACAGATAAAATTTTGCCTTCTAGCGAATCATCCTTGCCCTCGTCAAAGCGCCGATGATACGCTTGCTGAAATTCAACTGGAATTTCATTTTCAATGAAGTTTTGCGTTAACGACTGATCCACATCGGCCAACATTTTTCGCAGTGCTGGGGTGGCATATTTAACAGGTGTTTTGATATCACCAATGAATCGTTCCGTGTAGTCGTGATTAAGCGCCTTTTCATAAAGAGAACGCCAATCAACCTGTTGACCAGCATTTTCTTCAATATCACCTAACATCTGAGCAGCTTGTGTCACTTTAAATGAATGTGCAGCGACCGTATGGCGTTCAAATTTGAAATAACCTGGTGCTCGGTTGAGCATTTCTAAATCACTTAAACTTTTTAAATATTGATGCATTCCCATTAGTCATTCTTCCTTTCAAAAAAAGGAATGTCCCAACACGTCGTTTGGTCACATTCCTTTTAACAATTTCAATTAACTATTCTGCCACAAACTCATTTAGTGCTTGTTCAAAAGCACTCAGTTTGTCTTCGGCACCTTTGGCACTATCAGCATTTGTACCGACATAAAATTTTAATTTTGGTTCAGTTCCCGAAGGTCGAATGGCAATCCAGGATTCATCATCTAAGATATACTTCAAAACATTCGCCGTTGGCAGGCTGATTGCTTCTTGATGACCATCTGCAAACGTTTTTTCTTGGGTAGTAAAATCTTCGGTTGCCAAAATTTGATGACCCGCGAACGCTTTTGGTGCTTCATTTCTAAATTTGTTCATGAGGGCTTTAATTTTATCAGCGCCATCAATCCCTGCATAGGTTTGTGAAATGGTCTTTTCACGGAAATATCCATATTTATTAAATAGTTCTTGCAGGCCATCATACAGTGTCTTGCCAAGGCTGCGGTAATAAGCAGCTACTTCAGCAAGTAAAACTAACGATTGAATGGCATCCTTATCATGGACAAATGGCTTAATTAAATAACCATAACTTTCTTCAAAACCAAACATATAAGTATGTTCACCAGTGGCTTCGAAGTGTTCAATTTGTTGGGCAATGTATTTGAATCCCGTTAAAACATTGATCATATCAACGTCATAACTGTTGGCAATTTTAGTTGCAAATTCAGATGACACAATTGATTTCACTGCTGCGGCATTCGTTGGTAAATCCCCAGCTTGTTTATGAGCTTCTAAAATATAATGTAACAATACTGACGCAATCTGATTACCAGTTAGCAATTGGTAGTTACCATCTGGTTGACGAACCGCCGTCCCTAACCGATCGGCATCTGGATCAACCGCAATTAATACATCCGCATCAATTTGTTGACCCAATTCAATTGCTAGTTTAAAGGCTTCAGGATCTTCTGGATTAGGTTTTGTCACAGTTGAAAATTCAGGATCAGGCTTTGCCTGACTGGGCACAATCGTATAATTGGTGAAACCCGCGTTCTTCAATGCTTTTTCGCCCAGCATTTGACCAGTACCGTGTAATGGTGTAAAGACTAATTTCATATCTTTACCCATTTCTTTAGCTAACTCAGGATTGATGGTCACAGTTTTGACGGCTGCTAAATAGTCTTGGTCCACATCATCACCGATGATTTTCATTGTCCCATCGCTAAGCAATTGTGTTTCATCAGCTACTTTAATCGCAAATAAATCGCCAGCCTGACGAACATAGCTGGTAATTAAATCGGATTCTTTTGGTGGCATTTGACCGCCATCTTCTCCATAAATTTTAAAGCCGTTATATTCCTTTGGATTATGGCTAGCAGTAATCATAATACCTGCATATGTGTGCAGATGACGCACTGCAAAAGACAATTCAGGCGTTGGGCGCAGGCTTTCAAACACAAAGCTCTTAATGCCATGTTCACCCAATACTTGTGCAGCTTCATGAGCAAAATCTTGTGAATGGTGCCGCGAATCAAAGCTAATTGCCACACCACGATTCTTTGTTTGGTCATCTAAAGTATCCATAAAACGAGCCAAGCCTTCAGTTGCTTGTCGTACCGTATAGATGTTCATTCGATTGATACCTGGTCCTAATAGGCCTCGCATTCCCGCTGTCCCGAATGACAATGGTGCGTAAAAGGCATCTTCTAGTTGTTTATCATCATTTTTGATTTGATCTAGTTCTTGTTTTAAGTTCTTTTCTAATGTTGGTTCTTGTAACCAAGTTTGATAAGTCTCTTTCCAACACACTGGTCGCATCTCCTATTTCGTATTAATTTCAATTTTCAGTATACCGCATTCTAAAATGGTTTTGAAAAAAAATAAAAAATGAAGATGCTTTTATGCATCTTCATTTCAATTTACTTCTGTACAAACTCTTTACCCATCCACTTAACTGTCAATTTTTTGATTGTGCCATTATCTTGTAATTTTTTCAATTCTTTATTAAATTGTTTGGTGTTTTTTGAATTTTTTGGTAATGCAATAGCAAATTGACTCGAAACTTTATTTTCAGTAGACAAAATAGAATAGCCAAGTTTACTATTTTCTTTTGATTTTAGTGCTGCTTGAGAAGCATCCATAATGACAGCCTTAACATTTCCGTTGTTAAGTTCTTGTAATGCAGCTGGACTACTATCTAATGAAGTCGTTTTTGCTCCGTCAGCTTTAGCAAGGTCATCATATTCAGTACCAAATACTGCAGCAACTTTGACGCCCTTCAAGCTATCATTTGTTTTAAAAGCAGTTTTCTTTTTATATAGTGCAGCCGTTTTGGCCGTGAAATATGCATCGGTAAAATCGACAGATTTTTTCCGTTCGGCAGTTGGTGAAATTCCAGAAATTACCATGTCAGCACGTCCACTCTGCAACGCGCCCACTAAACCTTTAAACTCCATATTCTTGATTTTATACTTAAAGCCTAAATCTTTAGACATTTGTTTTAGTAAATCCATATCAAATCCAACATATTCAGTTTTACCCGTATTTTTATTGATTTTCGTAGATTCAAAAGGGGCAAAAGTAGCATTAATCGCCACTGTATAAGTTTTTCCAGATAATGGTTTAGATGAATCACTACTGGTAGACGTTTTTTTTGAACCACAACCGGCCACAACTAAGATCAAAGTTAACAGACTTGCTAATATAAAAGCTAATTTTTGTTTTTTCATTTTTCCACCTCTAATTTAAATTGATCCACCTTGCCAGTACCGTGTTTTTCTTACTGGCTGTGGATAACTTGTTTTACTTTGCGATATTTTTTGTTTAACAACTAGTTCCAACGTATTGACTAACGAAAAACCTGGATTAACTACTGGAACATCAATTTCATTCATAATTTTTTCTGCGTATTGATTGTAGGCAAGACAAGCGATCACAATCACATCAGCACCATCATTCACACATTGTTTGGCAACATCTACAAATTTTTGCGTTATTTTTTTTGTATCATTGCTTTCTAAATCTAGTCCTCTGATTGAAGAAATACGATTTAAATCAATACCATTTCTTCTTAAAAATAAATATTTCTCTTTAATCAAAGAACTACTAGTTATAATTAAAGAAATTTTTTCACCTAGCAATGTACTAACACTCATAGACGTCATGCCTGCTCCGATTACTGGTATTGGAAGTAATTCTCGCAATGCATCGACTCCAGGATCACTGAAACAATAAATACCGATACCATCAAATCCGTTTTTATAAGCCTGTATCCCGATTTGAACGATTTCTGGTGTCGCTAACGCTGCATCTGTCATGGAATCAATATAAATATTATTATTTTGAGTAGAATCCATCCACAGCGTTGTGTTAGCATCAGTAACCTTTTGCAAGTAATTCTGTCGCTTTTCAAGATCTGATCGTATTAATCCACAATCTGGATTAATAATTTCCAATTTCATCATTGAACACCCTCACTTGCTGCTGTTTGTTGAGCAATCTGACCACAAGTTGCTAACCAAATATCAGAATTTTGTTTTAAATAAATTAATAATTTTTTAAACAGTTGCAAACGTCCAAGCGTTGAACTTGCTTGTGAATTCAACTGAAAAACACTACATCCGTGAAGTTGTCGATACCCGTCAATTTCAAATTTCCAATTATTTAACACATCATCATAATTTGAAATACGGCACTGGCCAGCAGGTTCAACGGGTTCAAAATTAGCAATAAAATATGGCAAATCGTTTAATGCCCATGATGACGGAATTTCTAGAAGAGTCTGTTGGTCACCAATTTTATTTTGAAACGGTTTAATATCGCTAAAAAGATTGCTCGAATACCGATATCCGGCTTTTTTTGCAAGTTGTAATGTTTGCGTGGTCAGTTCCCCTTCAGGTGCACGAAAACCATAAATTGAGTGTCCAACAATATTTTCAATACTTTTCTTACTGTTAATAATTAATTTTTCTTGTTGCTGAGTATTCAAAAGTGCATAATTTTCATTTTGGTCACCGAAACTAGCCAGTTCGTGTCCAGCATTATCAATTTGTTTAATTAAGTCAGGATAATGTCTGGCAATGGTGCCAGAAACAAAGAACGTGGCTTTAACAGCTTGCTGTTCAAGAACTGCAAGCATGCGTGGCAAACCATTTTCAATACTGTTTTGCCCCATAACTTTTAATGCTTTAAGTTGACTATCGGATTTATCAGGATAAAGTCCCATCCAACGATACTGTCCATCTAAGTTGATGGTCACTGAACTAGCACTTTGATAAGACTGAGGCCAAATACTTTTATCCTTCATCAGCTTGCCCTCTTTCATTTAAAAATTTTGCCGCCAATACATTGCTACTTCTTTACAAGGCGCCAACCATAAATCATCAAAACTTTGTAAATATTCAATCATTTTAGCAAGAATTATTGATTTACCTGGCGTACCTGAAACTTGAGGATGAAAGGCAGTAATACAATGAGCCTGAAATTCGTGAGCACCGTCTATTTCTGCTTTGTAATTCGTCAAAACATCTTCATACGGGGCAATTCGATCAAGACTTTCCGGCTGTGGTGGAAAGTAATTGTAGGATAATTGATAGTAATCATCAAATTCGATTCTGGCTGGCAATTCAATTAGAGACGTTGTTTTTTCATTAACTTTTTTATAATAAGGTCTTTCTGCGCCTTTTTCTGAAATTAAATATAGATTATTTGAATTTTCACTTAATTTTTCAACTACCTCGGGTAATAGTGAACCAGTAGGTCGAAAGCCCGTTGCTGGATGACCAATAACGTCCTCAAAAATTTGTTGGCACTGATTTATATACTTCAGTTGCTCTCTTGCTGTTTCACCATAGTCATACTCATGTGCATACCCATGATGTGCAATTTCATGCCCTTTTGATTGAATCAACTTAATTAGTTGAGAATTTTGTTTCATAATAATTGCTGGTACGAAAAAAGTGGCAGTTACATGATAACGATCCAAAATATCCAAAATATTTTGGACACCACATTCGACACCATAGTCACCCAAACTCAGTGAACGAATGTAGTTATCGCCATTTTGATAATCGTTTGCTCGTAACTTCCAGATGGTCCAAGAATCAACATCAAAACACAACGAAAAAGCAAATTTTTTGCCATCTGGCCACACTTTTTTTGTTTTTTGAGTTTGAAAGTTCAATCAAATCACTCCTTTTATAGCATTTTTTCTAGAAACTCCTTACATCTTGCAGTTTGTGGATGATTAAAAAATTCATCTGGAGCTCCTTGTTCAGCAATGACACCTTCATCAACAAAGCACACTTTGTCAGCTGCTTCTTTAGCAAATGCCATTTCATGTGTGACGATCACCATTGTGATTCCTGTTTTGACCAATCCTTTAATGACATTGAGTACTTCTTTGACCATTTCTGGATCCAATGCACTCGTTGGTTCATCAAACAACAACATTTTTGGTTGCATTGCTAAAGCACGAGCAATGGCCACTCTTTGCTTTTGGCCACCCGATAACTTATTTGGATAAACCTGTGCTTTTTCTACTAGACCAACTTCTTTTAACAAATTCATTGACCGTGTTTCTATTTCTTTCTTGCTTCCCTGCTTATGCTTCAATGGAGCATACATCATGTTTTCTAAAACCGTCATGTGTGGGAACAAATTGAAGTGTTGAAACACCATTCCAACTTCTGCACGTATATTCTGAATATTTGTTGATTTAGCTAGAATATCTTGACCCATAATTTCAATCGATCCAGAACTCGGTTTTTCTAGCAAGTTGATACATCTGAGTAGTGTTGACTTACCGGAACCAGATGGGCCAATAATTGCCACCACTTGTCCTTTATTAACTGTTAAATCAACACCCTTTAAAACTTTCAGTTGACCGAAATTCTTTTTTAAATTCTTAATTTCAAGCACTCTTTTTCATCCCCTTTTCCAACTGTTTAGCAAATGATGTTAGTATCATAACCAAAATATAGTACACAATTGCAACCAAAATAAATGGTTCAAATGCTAAATAGGTTGCATTCATTGCAGTTTGAGAGGCTCTCATAAGATCAAGCATTCCAATGGTGGCAACCAAGGATGAATCTTTCAACAATGCAATTGCCTCATTGACAAGTGCCGGTAGTACACTTCTCAACGCCTGTGGAATAACAATATCGAACATTGTCGCACGCGAGCTGACACCAAGGGCTAATGAAGCTTCTGTCTGCCCTTTATTAACTGATTCAATTCCACCTCTTAATATTTCAGAAACATAAGCGCCCGAATTCAGTGAATAAGTGATCACAGCAGCGCTAAATGCCGGAATATCATAATGAAACAATTGAGGCGTGGCGAAATATACCAAAAATAGTTGTACCATCAAAGGAGTTCCACGAAAAATTGACGTGTAAACTTGTGCGATTGGTTTCAATATTTTAATTTTTGAAACTTTCGCCATTGCAAGCAGCACACCTAATACTGTTCCACCAATTAGTGAAATTGCAGTAATTTTAAGCGTATTGAGTAATCCATTTAAAAAAACGTTTTTGTACGGAAAAATTCTGCCAAATTGCAAATGCATATTACCGACATTCAATGCACTCATTAATTGGTTATGACTCGAAATCACATCTGCATGCGCAACTTGAGGGACCATCAAAAATAAAGTCGCTAATAATAGAATTTTGATTATTTTTTTGACCAATACTATCTCTCCTTAGATGAATTTATGTATATACTTGATCGTAAATTGATTAAAAATTCAATTTTCTTTATGTAACTACGTCAAAGGCAAAACATTATAATGAATAATAATTCTATTATCACGTATAGTCAAGTATAAAAATAGAATTATTAACATTTTTTTGTAATTTACTATCCAAATTATTGGACCCTATTTTTTTAAGTGTTTTAAATATTCATACTTTTGATGTTTAAATACAAAAAAGAGCAACGAACTTTTATTCGTTGCTCTTTCTAATTATATTTTAAAACTATACTTTCTGTGCTTTTAAAGATTCAATGTAATTGAAGACACCTTGGCCGGCAATTCCACCGTCACCAATCGCAGTGGTAATTTGGCGCAACTTCTTGTCGCGCACATCGCCAATGGCATAAATACCAGGGACACTGGTTTCCATTTGGTCGTTTGTTTCTACCCAACCATTTTCGTCTAAAATTCCTAGATCGGTAAATGATTCAGTCATTGGTAGAACACCCACGTAAATGAAAACACCACTGGCATCAATCACAGATTCTTCACCAGTTTGATTATTTTTAACCTTTACACCAGAGACTTTTTGCTCATCACCCAGCACTTCTTCTACATTCGTGTTCCAAACAAAATCCATTTTTTCGTTTGCAAAAGCACGTTCTTGAATAATCTTTTGTGCACGCAGTTGATCACGACGATGGATAACAGTAACTTTGTCAGCTAATTGCGTTAAGTAAATACCTTCTTCAATCGCTGAGTCACCACCACCGACAACAACGACGTGTTTATTTTTAAAGAATGCACCATCACAGACCGCACAGTATGAAACACCACGGCCAGAAAAGTCTTCTTCACCAGGGACGCCTAACTTCTTATATTCTGAGCCAGTGGCAATCACAATTGCTTTTGCTTCATAAGTATCCATATCAGTTGTAATAGTTTTAGTGGCACCATTTACTTCAATTTTTTCAACGGTTCCATAAGTATATTCGGCCCCAAATTGAGTCGAACTTTCATACATTTCTTTTGACAGGTCTGGTCCTAGAACAGACTTGAACCCAGGATAATTTTCAATTTCAGCAGTATTATTCATCTGACCACCATAAATACCGCGATCAAGCATTAATACTGATAAGTTTGCTCGAGATGCATAGAGCGCAGCGGTCATGCCGCCAGGTCCTGCACCAATTACTACAACGTCGTAACTTTTTGCCATTTTTATCCGTCCCCTCATCTTGAATAATGAATATAAGATACACTGGATTGATTCATTTGTCCATTTTTTAGCTTATCATTTGTAAGTAATTTGTTCTAAAAAAGCGCCTGCGCAAAAGCTCAGTCGCTGATTTAAATTATTTTTTTGATTTGGCATCTTCAGCAGATAATTTAGCGCCCATCTTTTTGATGTAATCACGTAATTCATCTTTAACTTGGGGATGCTTCAAACCATATTCAATATTGGTTTGAATCCAACCAAATTTATTACCAACATCATAACGTTCACCCTTAAATTCATGGGCAAATACACGTTGTGTCTTATTTAAGGTATCAATGGCGTCTGTCAGTTGAACTTCGCCACCCTTACCTGGAGCAGTTTCTTCTAACACCTTAAAAATTTCTGGTGTTAACAAGTAACGACCAATAATGGCCAAGTCACTTGGTGCTTTATCAGGTTCTGGTTTTTCAACAAAATTAGATACGTTGTATAATCCTGGTTTAACTTCCTTGTTTGGATTAATCACACCGTATTTTGCAGTGTCCTCGTGAGGCACCTTCATCACAGCTAAAGTTGAAGCACCTGTTTCTTCGAAACTATCCATGAGTTGACGCGTCAATGGTACTTTATCATCCATTAAATCATCACCGAGCATCACGACAAATGGTTCATCGCCAACGAAAGCTTTAGCGGTCATCACGGCATCCCCTAAACCACGAGGATGTGATTGACGGATAAAGTAAAGGTTGATATCAGTTGTTTCTTGAACCAATTTCAACATTTCATCTTTATGTTTTTCAATTAAATTATTTTCTAGTTCTGGGTTTGAATCAAAATGATCTTCAATTGAGCGTTTGCTCTTACCGTCAACCACCACAATATCTTCAATACCAGATTTACGAGCTTCTTCTACGATAAATTGAATCGTAGGTTTATCAACAATTGGTAACATTTCTTTTGCTAATGCTTTGGTAGCTGGCAAGAATCTTGTTCCCAATCCAGCGGCAGGAATAACTGCCTTTCTTACTTTTTTCATTTTAACTAGGTAGTCCTTTCATGTTCTCTCAGAATCACAATTATCATTTTACCATATTAATTATTCAATTTCAGATGTGACTTCTCGTTGCATTAATCCTTCAATAGCAACCTTCACATCTTGATGCTCGTACAGCACTTGATAAATTGATTCTGTGATTGGCATTTTCACATTTCTTTGTTTGCCTAGTTCATAAGCGGCTTTTGTTGTGTAGACACCTTCAATGACCATGCCCATGTCTTCAATCACATCATCTAGTGACTTACCCTGACCCAATTGATCACCGGCACGCCAATTTCTTGAATTCACACTAGTAGCCGTCACAATCAAATCACCGACACCAGACAACCCAACGAAGGTAAATGGGTTAGCCCCAAAGGCTACCCCTAAGCGACGAATTTCAGCCAGACCACGAGTAATTAACGCAGCCTTGGCATTGTCATGGTAGCCGAGACCGTGGATAATTCCTGCCCCAATCGCAATAATATTTTTCAGTGCTGCACCAAATTCTGCACCAATCACATCATCGTTAGTATAAGCTCTGAAATAGTCATTACTAAACAAATCTTGTGCTTTTTTGGCAGCGTTCAAATCACTGCAGGCTGCAGTAACCAGCGTCAAATCGCGGCGGGCAACATCTTCAGCGTGACTAGGACCTGAAAGGACCACAATTGCACTACGATTAGCAGGTGCAATTTCTTCAGCCAACATTTCCGATGGCCGTTTATACGTATTTTGTTCGAGACCCTTAGTGGCATGAATAAGTAATGGTTTTTGGTTTAAGTCAGCTAACACCTGGCCTAACTTAGAACCCACTTCTCTGATGCCCTTAGTTGGAATAACCATCAAAACCGTAGTTGCGCCATCAACTGCCTGCTTTAAATCAGTGGTTGCTTTTAATTGATCTGAGTAAGTAAAGTTTTGCATATATTGCGGATTAACGTGTTGCGTATTTAACACATTTACTTGTTCTTCATTATGGGACCATAGGGTTACGTCATGACCATTTTCGGTCAGTAAATTAGCTAAGATACTACCCCATGAACCTGCACCTAGAACTGCAACTTTTTCTGCCATTGGAACCATTCTCCTTTAACATTTAGTGACGGTGATTTTATTTACTATAATACCATGGTAATGTTGTTTTTCTGCGTCTAAAAATAATAATGATAATTGAACCAAAGAATAAGACTAGTGATAGGAGCTGCGAAACACGAATCGTATTACCAATCATCAAACTATCCGTTCGCATTCCTTCGATAAAAAAGCGCCCTGCTGAATACCACATGACGTAAGCTAGAAAAACTTCTCCTCGTTTAAACAAGTGCGTTTTATGCCGTAAGGCAACTAATACAATGAAACCTAACACGTCCCAAACAGATTCATACAGATAAGTAGGAACCCGATAAGCCCCGTGGATATACATCTGATTGACAATAAAATTTGGTAAATGCAACCCAGTTAAAAATGCTTTGCTGGTCACATGGCCAAATGCTTCTTGATTCATGAAGTTACCCCATCGGCCAATTCCTTGGGCCAAAATAACGGTTGGCGCAACGACATCTAACATCTGCCATGGTGAAATCTGATAATACCGGCAAAAGACTAGTAACACAATTAATGCCCCTATTAAGGAACCATAGATGGCAATCCCACCATCCCAAATGGCAATAATTTCACTTGGATGCCTTGAGTAATACGGCCATTCAAAAATGACGTAATAGGCCCGCGCACTAATGAGTGCAACTGGTAATGCCCATAAAATATAATCATAGAAATAGTCAGATTTAACCCCGACCCGTTTTCCTTCAGCCACTGACAAAATAAGTGCCAAAATCACCCCAGAGGCAATAATCACACCATACCAATGCACTTGTAGTGGTCCTAGTCTTAAAGCAATTGGGTTTAAGGCCGCAACTGCAAGTTGAAAGTCATTCATTTAGCTATCTCTTTTCGAATTTTCTTGAATTAGTTTATTAAGATTATCATCAAACACTTTCGTAGCATCAAATCCCATTGTTTGTGCTCGATAATTCATTGCCGCTGATTCAATAATGATTGCCAGGTTACGACCAGTTTTCACTGGTACTGAAACCTTAGGCACAATCACATCTAGAATTGTTTGGCTATCGCCTTTATCGCCGAGACGATCGAATTGTGTATCGGGTGACCAAGAAGCCAGATGGACAATGAGGTCGACATCGTCTTCTTGCATCACTGCACCAGCACCATATAAGTTCATCACATCAATGATGCCGATGCCACGGATTTCCATTAAATGCTGCAAAATAGCTGGTGCAGAACCAACTAATGTTTGTTCATCTTGTGCATAGACTTCCACTCGATCATCGGCCACCAGGCGATGACCACGGCGGACTAATTCAAGCGCTGTTTCACTTTTACCGACACCAGAATCACCCGTGATTAAAACGCCGATGCCATTAATATCAACTAAGACACCGTGAATTGATTGCCGTTGAGCTAATCGACCACTCAGATAAAAAGTCATGTTACTAAGTACTCGTGATGACGTCAGGCGTGTCCCCAAAATCGGAATATGCGTTTCTTGCGCCGCTTGTTTCAATTCTTTTGGGACATCTAAGTTAGTTGAAACCACAAAAGCCGGTGTTTCCTTCGCACACATTTTGCGCATCACCATTAGTAATTCATCGTGGGTCATATTTTTGGTAAATGAAGTCTCAGTAATGCCCAACAATTGAACTCGCGCTGCTGGATAATATTTGAAATAACCAGTTAATTCCAGCCCCGGTCGCGAAATATCGCTCGTCGTAATTGGCCGATCTAAAAAGTCATCGCCCTGTAAGACTGTCAATCTTGTATTTTTGACCAAATCGGCCACTGTGACAATTTCTGCCAAAAAAATCTCCTCCTTAGAAATGTCTAATCACGACTCAAAAAGTGACTAGAAATGATGGTATTACATACTGAAATGATAATGGCCACAATTATTGACATTCCAAATGAGGAAAAATGAAATTCATTTGAACCGACAAAATATGACGTCATTTGTAGCATAAATGCATTTAAAACGACACTGAACAGACCCAACGTAACAATCGTAATGGGTAATGACAAAATAAATAAAATCGGTTTAATGAGTGCATTCAACACTGCTAAAACCAAACTAGCTACAAAAGCCACCCAAATACTAGAGACGTAAAACGCACCACTGTGTGAAAAGAATCCCGCTATCGCAATAAATAAAAGTGTATTAATTAAAATTCTTGTCCAAAATCCCACTATTGCAGTTACTCCTTAGTCTTTTTCATCTGTTTCATCAGCATCATGAACCACTTTACGTGATTGTGGCTTTTCTGGTTCTGATTGACCAGTGAATTTATTTAAATAGTCTTTTAAACTTGGTTGCTTTGGATCATCCGGCATAATTGCCATTAATAAAATGTAAACTAAAATGCCCGGAAAACTGCTGCTTAACACTGATAAAATAACAAAGCCAACTCGAATGTAGTTTGAATTGATACCAAAGTATTGGCCAAAGCCACCCATGACACCACCGATCATTTTATCGGTTGCTGATTTAGTTAATTTTTTTGTTTCTTTTGATCTCATAGTTTTCCACCCTATTCTGAACTAGTCTTATCATATCGTTTACGATTATTTAGCGCAAATTTAAAATAGTTTTTCAAACGATACGCCTATTTTACCATGTTTACCATAAAATTATAGTCCGTTTCAAAGATTGCAGATTGGCTTACAACTCTTTTAATGATTGATTAAAAAAAACACGCCTGCGCGTGTTTTAACTGTTATCAATAATTGGTCAATTAGTTTTGATCCGATAACTTTTCAGCTTCGTGATCAATGGTTGCAAATCCAGATTCCTTTTTTTGTGGTTGTGGATTTTTAGCACGTTGTTCTTCGGCCTGTTCGATCATTGCTTTTTTCTGTTGCTTACTAAGCTTTGCCATGTTCGATTCACCTCTTTACAAAGTACACCAAACCTGATCATTGTCTGATCATGTTTCACTGTTCATTATAGTGCTAATTTTGAAAAGTGACACAAATTTTGTTTAAGTTATGAGATATCGTTAGACTGTTTATTTTTGTTCTTCTTCATTCAATAACTTTTGTAGCGCTTCGGGATCTGATTTCCCCGGATTTAATTCCACAATTTTGCCAGAAACACCATACACAATTCCTTCAGCCAAATTGACAATGTGATCGCCTATGCGTTCCATCAAGCGATTGACATTCAAATAACCGGAATTGGCAGTAATTGTTTGTGGATCTTTTTTCATTTCACTCATAATTCGGTCGCGAATTAAAATGCTCTGCTTGTCCAAGATCAAATCTTGTTTTGCTACCTCACGCGCCAGCTTTTCGTTTCCGTTGACATAAGCATCTAGCACTTGCTCTAACATAGAGCGAACTGTCGCAGTCATTTCAGCAATTGCTTCTTCAATTTCCTTAACGCGCCGATTTCCCTTGACGCGAATTGTTTCTCTGGCAATGCCCACCGCGTGGTCACCCATTCGTTCCAGGTCAGTACTAGCTTTTAAAATCGTAATAATAATTCGAAAATCAGTCGCCACCGGTTGTTGCAAGGCAATCAAATTGAGCGCGCGTTTTTCTAATTGGATTTCTTCATCATTGGTACCATCATCTTCATCAATTACTTTATTTGCTAATTGTTTATCATGATCAATAAAGGCCTTCGTAGACTGATAGATTTGTTCACTCACATCAATTCCCATTTCCATGAAACGGCCTTGTAGTTTTTTTAGTTCATCGGCGAATAATTCGTGCATGGTTCATCCTCCTATCCAAACTTTCCATTTAAGTAATCATCTGTTTCCTGGCGACTTGGATTTAAAAATAGCTTACTGGTTTGATCGTATTCAATCAAGTGTCCATCTAACATAAAAGCTGTTTTATCCGAAATTCGTGATGCCTGCTGCATATTATGGGTCACCATAATAATCGTGTATTGTTTTTTTATTTCTGCCAACATTTCTTCAATTTTATCACTTGAGATGGGGTCCAACGCGCTGGTTGGTTCATCAAGCAAAATAACTTCTGGTGAAACGGCTAACACACGAGCAATACAGATTCGTTGTTGCTGGCCGCCTGAAAATGATAACGCACTTTTATGAAGTGAATCTTTAACTTCGTCCCAAATGGCTGCTTGTTTCAGACTAGTTTCTACGCGCTCGTCTAACACCTGCTTGTCTTTGATGCCGCTTAGTCGCAGACCATAAACAATATTTTCATAGACTGAAAACGGAAATGGATTTGGTTGTTGAAACACCATCCCCACCTTTTTTCGTAATGCGACAACATCCATGTTTGGCGCATAAATATCTTGGTCATTCAGGCGAATGCTTCCAGTAATGGTCACGTCAGTAATCAAATCATTCATACGATTTAAACACCGCAAATATGTCGATTTACCACATCCTGAAGGACCAATAAGTGCCGTAATTTGATTGCGCTCAAAATCAAGACCAACACCTTTTAAAGCCTCTTTTTTGCCATAATATAAATGGACATTTTCCGATGTAATAATTGCCGTCATACCCTGCACCTCCTTAGCCGAAGTTACCTGAAATATAATCCTCGGTTGCTTTAATTTTCGGTTGTGTAAAAATGGTTGCTGTTTGGTTAAATTCTAAGATGCGTCCCATGTGCATAAAGGCTGTATAATCACTGATTCGCGATGCTTGTTGCATGTTGTGGGTCACAATAATAATGGTGTAGTTTTGACTAAGTTGTTTCATTGTCTCTTCAATTTTGGCGGTTGAGATCGGATCTAAAGCACTAGCAGGTTCATCCATTAATAGAATATCCGGCTGCATGGCAATGGCGCGGGCGATACAAATTCGCTGTTGTTGCCCGCCTGACAATGAAAGAGCACTCTTATCAAGATTATCTTTAACTTCGTCCCAAATCGCCGCCTGCTTTAAACTCTCTTCTAAACGTCTCTCTAATTCGTGCTTATCACTAACACCATGTTGCTTAGGGGCGAATAGAATATTTTCACGAATCGATTTAGCAAATGGATTCGGGCGTTGAAAAACCATGCCGATTTGTTGGCGTAACTCATACACGTTGATTTGAGACGAGTTAATATCAAGATCACGATACATAATTTGGCCGTGAACGGTGGCAACTTTGTCATTCATACGGTTTAACGATCGTAAATAGGTCGACTTACCTGAACCAGATGCACCAATCAGTGCGGTAATTTTAAACCGCGGAAATTTCAAATTCGCATCAAACACGACTTGATGATCACCATACAATACCTGTAAATCGTTGGTTGATAGTGCTACTTCATCATGAATCTCTGTAATGAATTGATCATGAACATCGTAATTTTTCATTGACGAATCCCTTCTTTAACTTTCACTGGCAGTTAATTTTTTGTAAACTGCATTACCGACATAGCGAGCACCAAAGTTGAACAGTAAAATAATGATAATTAACACGGCCGATGCCCCACTAGAAATGATATTCGCATCGGGTGTAATGCCCTCCGTATTTAACTTCCAAATATGAACGGCTAATGTTTCTGCCGGTCGCATTGGATTTAAAAAGCTGATTGGGTCAAATAAATTAAAATTGGTGTAGCTAACCTGCGGCGCGCTTTGCCCGGCGGTGTATATCAAAGTGGCGGCCTCACCAAAAATGCGTCCTGAGCTTAAGATGATTCCTGTAATAATACTTGGAATCGCTGTCGGTAAAATCACTTTGGTCGTTGTCTTCCAATTAGATAACCCTAACGAAAGGCCTGCTTCTTGTTGCAGGTTTGGAACTGCTCGTAGTGATTCTTCAATGTTACGTGTTAACAGTGGCAAGTTGAAAAAGGTAAGTGCCACTGCCCCGGCTAAAATAGAAAAACCCAAATTGAACTTAATCACAAATAATAAATAACCAAACAGTCCAACAACAACAGATGGTAAAGAACTCAATACTTCAATTGTCGTGCGAATAATTTGCGTCATCACATTATCTGGTGCGTACTGAGCCAAATAAATTCCTGCTCCTAAAGCTAACGGAATGGAAATTAGTAACGTTAAAACGAGCAAGTACAAAGAGTTAAATAACTGATCGCGAATCCCGCCACCTTCACTGAAAGATTCAGAAACACCCGTTAAGAAATGCCATGAAATATGGGGGACCCCACTGGCGAGAATGAAGCCAATTAACGCCACCAGGATCAAAACTACGCTGGCAGTCAATACAATAATCACACCAGTTGCTAATTTGTCAGTTGATTTAGGATTCATATTGTCGTCTGCCTCGCTTTCCAATAAATCGAATGATTAAATTAAAGATTAATGACATGACTAACAAGATGAGTGCTAGTGACCAAAGTGCATTATTCGGCAACGTCCCCATTACCGTGTTGCCGATTTGCGTGGTTAATTGACTCGTTAAAGTGGCTGATGGTGATACTAAATTGTGCGGCATCATGACCGAATTACCAATCACCATTTGTACCGCTAGTGCTTCACCAAAAGCACGGGCCATTCCAAAAATGATGGCCGTTAAAATACCAGGTAGTGCAGCTTTTAAAATAATCCTGTGAATGGTTTGCCATCTGGTCGCACCTAAAGCAAGGGATGCTTGTCGATAATGCAGGGGTACCGCCCGAATGCTATCTAAACATAGCGAAGCAATGGTGGGTAATACCATCACGAATAAGACAAAGGTGGCTGACAAAATACCAAACCCACTACCGCCAAATAAATGACGCACGGCCGGAACAATTACTGTTAACCCAATAAACCCATACACAACTGATGGAATGCCGACCAGCAGCTCAATCACTGCTTGAATTAATTTAGTGCCTTTTTTAGGTGCAATTTCGCTCATAAAAAGGGCGATACCGATGGCAAACGGCGTTGCTAATAATGCAGCTAAAATGGTGACACCAAATGAAGTCACAATCATCGGTAACGCCCCGACCTGTTGGTTACCACTTGCATCCACCTTGCCAGGATTCCAATTTGACTCCGATAAAAACTTAAACACATTCACGTGATCATTAAAAAATGTTGCCAAACCTCGTGAGGTAATAAAGTATAAAATACTGACTACTAAGACGATAATAAGACCGATACATATTCTGGCAATCCAGTGACCAACAAATTCTTGCCGGGTTGCTTTAGACGGATTTAAGAGCCGTTTTTTAATGTCATCCATCAGAAAGTCCTCCTTATTTTGGTGTGACTACATTATGTTGATCTTTTTTAACCTGCATATCATGAATGCTGATGTAGCCCATTTTATTCACAACCTGTGTCTGAACTTTTTCAGATTGAATATAGTTTAAAAAGCGGGTCGTTGTTTGATTTGGCTGACCTAGTGTATACATATGCTCGTAGGACCAAAGCTGCCAACGATTAGTTGTGACATTTTGGGAGTTGGGTGTAACATGATCAATTTTTAAAGCCTTGATTTGGTTATTCACGTAAGAAAATGCCACATAACTAATCGCACCTGGCGTATTTGCCACAATTTTTTGGACCGTCCCGTTCGCTTCTTGTTCTTGAGATTTAATCGGTGTTTTTTTCTTTAAAACTGTATCTTCAAAAGTTTTTCTTGTACCACTACCTTGAGCACGATTAATGATTGTTATTTTGATGTTTTTACCACCAAGTTGTCGCCAATTAGTCAATTTACCGGTAAAAATTTGTTGTAACTGTGTCATGGAAACGTTAGTAACTCCAACATCTTTATTGACCACAGGCACAATTCCGACCACCGCAACTTGATGATCAACTAATTTATGCGCTTTAACACCATTTTGTTGTTCTGCAAAGACATCTGAATTACCAACTGTCACAGCACCTTCTTGAACTTGACTCAGTCCAGTGCCCGAACCACCGCCTTGAACGGTAATATTGACGTTTTGATGCGTATTTTGATAAGTTTGCGCTGCTTGTTCGACCAACGGCTGCAATGCTGTTGATCCAACTACAGTTACTTTTTTGATGGCTGATTTTGACTGACAAGCTGATAATCCAAACGTTAAGAGGCTTAAAATAGCAATTAGGGCAATTCCGGTCTTACGCTTCATCATCCATAGGCTCCTTTGTTAGTTGATAAGTTCACTATAAACGGAGTATGTAAATTCTAAATGGTCTTTATGTAAATTTTGTGTAAATTAATGTGAATAATGCAATTAGATATTTTATGTTTTCAGTGCAACTATGATAAAGTTAAAGTAGCTTCTATTCGGAAAACGAGGAGGTTTGCTTTTGTCTTTGCATATTTTGTTAATGACACACCAAATTCCTTTATTTATTCCCATTAACGCCCATGCCAACAATGAAGGCTGGTTCGTTGAAAACACAACTTCAGCCACAAGTGCCACTGAGACTTTAACTCAAAAAAAAGTGGCTGGTGTTATTTGGGATCTGGATTCAGCCAATTTGGCTGAATCCACCACCTTTATTACTCAGTTTCGTTCACAATTAACCGGCCCCATCATGCTGTTAACTGCTGATAAAAATAAAGTTGATATCGGTGCCTTATTTGATTTGCACATTGATGATTTCTTAACTGAACCGTTTAATTATCCGACCATTTTCGCCATTTTGAAACATCGTTTATGGCTGTATCAACAATTAAATCCGGCAATATCTGAAGATAAGACAACAAATGACACCTCAGTTGATAATACCGTCAGCTATGAAAATCTCAGCATTGATTTAAATCAGTACAAAGTTTATAAAAATAAACTGGATCTTGGCTTAACGGCTAAAGAGTTTCAATTACTTATTTATTTGATGAAACACCAAAATAATGTTCTGAGTCGCGAACAATTATTAGAAGGTGTGTGGGGATACGATATCATTGGCACCTCACGGATGGTTGATATTCACATTAGCCACTTACGTGATAAAATTGAGGATGATCCTAAACAGCCGCAACTGATTCAAACGGCACGCGGATTTGGTTATATTTTTAAAAATACAACGCCGATTGATCAAAAAATACTTAATTTCAAATAAAAAGTCCGTTACGTCATTTCACAGACATAACGGATTTTTTTAATTCGGATTTTTTAAACTGAGTTTCCATTGTAAATATGCGTCAATAAATGGATCTAAATCTCCATCCATGACTGCTTGACCATCATGAGATTCATGATTAGTTCGATGATCCTTAACCAACGTATATGGGTGAAAGACATACGATCTGATTTGGGAGCCCCAGCCAATATCTAGTTGTTCACCTTGAATTTCTGCACGCTTTTTAGCCTTCTTTTCTTCTTCCAATTGATACAATTTCGCTTTTAACATGCTCATGGCCGTTTGCCGATTTTGCAGTTGCGAACGTTGTGCTTGTGATGCAACAACAATTCCAGTTGGTAGATGTGTGATTCGGACCGCTGATGAGGTCTTATTAATGTGTTGACCACCAGCACCGCTGGAACGAAACACATCGATTCGCAAATCGTCAGGATTAATATCAACCTCTGTCGTGTCATCTAATTGGGGCATAACATTGACCGAAGCAAACGAAGTATGTCGCCGTCCAGCTGCATCAAACGGAGAAAGACGAACTAGCCGATGCACACCACGTTCAGAACGTAAATAACCATACGCATTATGCCCATTAATCATCAAAGTCACACTTTTAATGCCCGCTTCTTCGCCAACTTCATAATCTGCCGTTTCAACAGTAAACTCATGTTGCTGCGCCCAACGCGTATACATTCTGAGTAACATTGCACCCCAGTCTTGAGATTCTGTGCCACCAGCACCAGGATGAATTTCCAAAATGGCTCCGTTTGCATCATAAGGTTCATCTAGTAATTGATCCAATCTATAATGTTCTAACTGCGTTTGTAGCGTTTTTAAGTCTATTTCAAATTGGGCCAGCATTTGTGCATCGGACTCATCTTGTAGTAGTTCCAAAGTCACAATTAAATTATCCAATCCATCTTGTAACGTCAGAAAATTATCGCGTTTGTTTTTTAATAAATTGGTCGCTTCAATCACTGGCTGTGCACTATTTTGATCGTTCCAAAAGTCCGGTTCAGCCATACGTGCTTCATTTTCTGCAATGCGTTCATTCAACGCATCGAGGTCAAAGAGACCTCCCGAAGTTCGCAATTTCTTGTTGCATTTCTTCTATACTTTTTTTTGCATCTGTTAATTCCACAATATTTCCTCCAATGGTGCTTTTCAATAAAAAAGAAAGCGAGGAACAAGGATGTCCAAGGCTTTCTCTTTAAATTAACGAGTAACGTTTTGTCTGATTTCAGACTTCATAAATAATCTAGTTGATTCATATTCAATATCTGCAACCATTTCTTCAAACATATGGTATCCAGCAGTTTGATATTCAACAAGGGGATTTAATTGACCATACCCACGAAGTCCCACAGACTGACGGAATTGATCCATTGTATCAATGTGATCAGTCCAATGCGCATCAACTACACGCAATAGCACAACTTTTTCAAATTCCAACATTTGAGCTGGATCAAATAATTGTTTTTCTTTTTCTGCGTAGACATCTTTAGCAAGCCCAGTGAGTTTATTAATGATTTCTTCACGGCTTAAGCCCTTCAAATCATTTTCTGTGATGGTTTCTGGCTTGACCAAGACACCTGTTGCAAACTCAATGATGTCTTCTAATTCCCATTCAGATTCATTACCCATTGTATGGTTATCGACGCTGCGTTTGATCGTGCGTTCAATAATAGGCATGAGGACCCACTTCAAAGAATCAGTTTCCGTAATAATTTGTTGTCGTTCTTTATAGATGATCTCACGTTGTTCACGCATCACATCATCATACTGCAACACATTTTTACGGGAGTCGTAGTTATTACCTTCAACACGTTTTTGAGCTGATTCAACCTGACGAGATAGTAATCGACTCTTGATAACGGCATCTTCGTCATCAACTTTCATCCGATCCAAAAATGCTTTAATGCGATCACCACCGAAACGGCGCATTAAGTCATCTTCCAGTGATAAATAAAATTGTGACAAACCAGGATCTCCTTGACGACCAGAACGGCCACGAAGTTGGTTATCAATCCGTCGTGATTCATGTCGTTCAGTTCCAATAACGGCTAGACCACCGCGTTCGACCACGCCCGGTCCAAGTTTGATATCCGTTCCACGACCAGCCATGTTGGTGGCAATCGTGATGGCACCTTGTTGACCAGCATTTTTAACAATTTCAGCTTCACGTGCGTGGTTTTTCGCATTTAAAACCACATGTGGAATATTTTCTTGGTCTAAAAGGTCTGATAGGTATTCAGATGTTTCAACTGCCACAGTACCAACCAATACAGGTTGACCCTTTTCGTAAAGGCTCTTAATCCGTTTGGTAACTGCCGCAAACTTGCTTTTGAGCGTTGGATATAATAAGTCTGGTTCATCTAATCGCGCAACTGGGCGGTTAGTTGGCACACTTAAAGTTTCCATATTGTAAATTTCGCGGAATTCTTCTTGTTCTGTTTTAGCAGTACCAGTCATACCGGAAAGCTTGTTATACATTCTGAACAAGTTTTGATAAGTGATATTGGCCATTGTCTTGTTTTCTTCTTGAATTTCAACATGTTCTTTGGCTTCAATCGCTTGATGCAAACCGTCTGAGAAACGACGACCAGGCATTGTCCGTCCAGTAAATGAATCAACAATCAAAACTTCACCGTCTGAAACCACGTAATCTTTATCAAGTAACATGATGTAGTTAGCACGTAAAGCTTGGTCCAAATGGTGAGTTAACGCAGTGTTGTCTGTGTCATATAGATTATCTAGATTAAAATACTTTTCAGCTTTTTTAATTCCCTGATCAGTTAACGCCACAGTCTTTGATTCCAAGTCAATGGTGTAGTCGTCTTCTTCAGTCAACGTTTTGACAAATCGATCTGCTCGCTGATACAGCTTACTTGTTCCCGTTCCAGGACCAGAAATAATCAGTGGTGTTCTCGCTTCATCAATTAAAATTGAATCCACTTCATCGACAATCGCAAAGTTCAAGTCACGTTGAACTTGATCTTCTTTATAGACAGCCATGTTATCACGTAAGTAATCAAATCCAATTTCACCGTTTGTGGAATAAGTAATATCAGATGCGTAAGCTGCCCGCTTTTCATCAGGTGATTTTTCTGAACCATTGATACCAACGCTACAGCCTAACCAGTTATATAATTCACCCATTTCTGTTGCATCACGAGCCGACAAATATTCGTTAACTGTGACCACGTGGACACCCAGGCCACTAATGGCATTTAAATAAACCGGCATCGTGGCAGTTAATGTCTTACCTTCACCAGTTTTCATTTCTGCAATGTTTCCTTCATGCAGAATAATTCCACCCATAATTTGTACATGGAATGGATACAATCCTAAGACACGCTTTGCTCCTTCACGAGCTACCGCAAATGCTTCTGGTAATAATTGATCTAATGTTTCGCCTTGTTGATAACGTTGGCGAAATTCATCTGTTTTTGCTTTTAATTGTTCGTCTGTGAGATCCGCATATTCTTGCGCGTGGTCTTCAACTTTATCAGCTAATTTGCTGATTCGTCTCAGTTCGCCTTTATCACTTTCGACCATTTTTTTTAGTACATTAGCCATTCATAAACCCCTTCTGTATCCAAATACTGATTAATTTTTTAAAATTTAATTTTGATTAGAGTATCACGCTATATTCTATCATTATTTACATATAATTAAAACAATTGAACTAAGATTCACCCAATTAACTATTTTCTTAAACAACAAATCACATAAAAGCTGCGATAAACCAACAGTTTACCGCAGCTTTTATTTAGATTAAATTACTGTTACTACTTAATCACCATTGGCCTCAATCAGTCCATAGCGACCGTCATTTCTCCGGTAAACAATACTTGTACCGTTTGTTTCAGCGTCTTCAAAAACAAAGAAGTCATGTCCTAACATGTCCATTTGTAAAATTGCTTCCTCATTATCCATTGGTTTCAAAGAAACTTGCTTTGTCCGCACAATGTTTAAATCAATGCTATCTTCTTCATCTTTTGGCGTTTCACTTGGAACAAACTCCAGATTTTTGTATCCTTTTTCACGAGATTTTCGGTTGACTTTAGTCTTGTATTTACGAATTTGACGTTCGAGTTTATCAGTTACCAAGTCAGCACTCCCATACATATCTTGTGATGTTTCTTCAGCTCTTAATGTTAAGTATGGTAATGGAATCGTGACTTCCACCTTGAAAGTCTTATTGGAATAAACTTTCAAATTCACATGGGCAGTTGCTTCCACGTTATTGTCGAAATATTTTTCTAATTTACTAATTCGTTTTGTCACATATTCCCGAATTGCTGGTGTAACCTCAACATTTTCACCACGAATATTAAACTTAAGCATAGAAAATCTCTCCCTTCAGTACAAGCAATACTTGTTCTGATATCAGAAGGACCACTCTTCTCATATCCTTACTTATATTATAGATGAGTCCAGACCGTTACACAATTGAAATGGTAACGTTTTTATAAAAAAATAATCAACGCGCCAATGTCACGCTAGTCACCGATTGTGGCTGGTATCGTTTGACTAACTGTGCCGCATGATACAAAGTTCGTCCTGTTGTGTAGACATCATCAACTAATAACACATGTTGATTAGTTAGCTTGTCACAATTGCCGGATACTATTTCAAAAGGTTGTATCATGTTTAACCTCTCTCGTCTTGTTTTTAATGACTGAGTTTCTTTACTTTCAGACTTATGTTTTAATACCGTTTCATCATAAAAATTAGTCTTTAAAAAACCTATAACTTGGTTAAAGCCTCGTGTGTCCATGGTATGGTGAGTTATTGGAATAGGAATAATAATATCTGCTCCTATGCTAGTCACAAACTGGTTAAATATATCCTGAAAAACAACTCTTAACTGATAATCACCTTGAAATTTATATTTTTGCATGTAGTCGCTAAATGCATCATTGTATTCAAAGAGTGCCCTATTATTTACTAGATACCCATAGCGTTTTTGCCATTTCTGACAATCTAAACAAATACTAGTATCATTTTGACTGTTCCCGCAACCAGGACAGATTGATGGCCCGATTTTTTTAAATGTTTGCCAACACGTTTGGCAAACCAACGGTTCTTCAATTGGGCCCAACCACAGTACTTGCTTTAAAGATAATTTAAAGTTAATTACCTTTTGACACAACACACACTGATTCATTGCAGTGCCTTGCCTTTTCGATTGACAAATTTAATTTGCTGACACGCTGCACGTACGTTGCGGGTATAGCAGCTCACCCAAAACAAAACATCCCCCGTCGGTCGCTTTGCTGATCTTCCGGCACGCCCTGCAATTTGAACTAACGCCGCACTTGAAAAAACGGAATCATCAGCGCCCAGCACCAATACATCGATTTCTGGAAACGTAACCCCTCGTTCCAAAATCGACGTCGTTACCAAAAATTGAATTTTTTGATCACGCATAGTTTGTACCTTCTCTAATCGCTGCGGATCGGCTGCATGAACGGTCATAAAGATGGTATCAGAAACTATTTTTTTAAGAGCTGCAGCAATATGTGGTAAATCTGCAACGTGAGGAACAAACAGTAGGAATCGTCTCTTTTTGTTGATTCGATTTTTGATTGCTAAAACAAGTGATTGTGGTAACCGTTGCTGTTTTAATTGTGTGCGCCATTTGACCGCCATTTTGAGCTGAATCGTTGGTAATAAGTGGCCATGATATCTTAACGGCAAATAGGTGATTGCTAATTTCTTTGTTCTGGTCTGTGCTAATAATTCTTTACTAGGTGTAGCTGTTAAATATAAGCAGCCACCTGTTTTTTTGACAGCTTGATCAGCCGCAAATAAAAGTTGCTGATTTGCGGCAAACGGAAATGCATCCACCTCGTCAATAATTAAGTTATCAAAGGCGTGAAAAAAGCGCAGTAATTGATGCGTCGTACAGATGGTTAGCTGTGCGTAAAAATATGGCTGCTTTTGGCGACCATGTAATAAGCAAATTTCATGATGCTGAAAAGCAGCTTGCAGTCTTGGGTAAAGTTCTAAACAAACATCCACTCGTGGTGAAGCAATGGCGACACGTTCACCCCGTTGCAAAGCTTGGCTAATTGCTTGAAAGAGCATTTCGGTTTTCCCAGCACCTGTCACTGCCCACAGCAAATGGCGTTCATGCTTTGCTAACGCCTGACAAATTTCTGTCGAGCATCGTTCTTGCAACATGGATAATTGTCCTTGCCACGTGAGCGAATTTTTTATTTCAGAAAATTGATTTGGCTCCGGTAAATACCAAAACTGCTCTAAGGTGCTGACTCGACCTAAATTAAGACATTGATCACAATAGTAATGTACTGCTGGTAGCGCAACTCTTTGTTTAGGTAGTTTGGAGTTACAACGATGACAAATCACATAATCTTTTTTGACCGTCATGGTTGGCAAGCGTTGTAAATTTGGTAAAATTTCGTTATCGTTAACTTCAGTAGTGAGTAATCTTCTGCCGTACATATTTTCAACTTTAATAAAATCACCCTCCAAAACTTAAATACGACAAAATAACAATTTTCTTCAAAAAGGATTTATTCAAATGACTAAACCATCTTTAACAATTGCACATGATCATCAATCTGAATTAATTATTAAAAAATCACGATTTATTTGTTCCGTATTTCGCATTGAAAATGAAGAAATGGCCAAAGACTTCATTTCGGTGACCAAAAAAGAACATCGCAAAGCCAACCATAATTGTTTTGCATACGTTCTAGGCGATCAGGACCATATTCAACGACAGAGCGATGATGGCGAACCAAGTGGCACAGCTGGTGTTCCGATTCTTGAATCGCTACAACTGACAGAAGTGCATAACGTTTTGGCAATTGTGACGCGTTATTTTGGCGGTATTAAGTTAGGTGCAGGAGGATTAATTCGTGCGTATAGCAATGCAACCACACAAGCTATTCATGAGGCTGGATTAGTTCAAAAGGTCCTTCAAGCTAGTTTAGCCATCGAATTTGCCTATCAAAATCACGATACATTGACCTATTTTTTACAGCAACAACACTTAGAAATTGTTGATGAACAATATGGTGTGGACGTTACTGTTACCATCTTTATTGATGAGAAAAATGTTGACGCCATGAAGCAGAAAATTGTTGATTTGCTGCACAATCAAGTGTCCTTTGCGCTTGGTGAACCTCGATATCATGAAATTCCTTTTCTCGGTTAGCCCAAAAAAGGCATTATCACAAAATTTGTGATAATGCCTTTTTTACGTTAATTCCCAGAAAATAATCAGTGTTTTTTGCACACTATTCTTTTAAATGATAATTATAGGTTGAAACGATAATATTCTCACGTGAATTTAGCACCGTTCTCAATCGTAGACTAGTTTGGTTATGCAATGCACGTTGCCATGGATGACGCGGTACAAATTGCGGCACTAGTACAGTCGTTGAATAATTTCTAGCGGCTGCTCGTTTAGCAATCACATCCACAAATCGTAAGGTTGGTGTTGCAATTGAACGATATGATGAGTGAATATCGACGAATCGCACATCAGGAAACTCTGCTTTGAATTCATTAGCAGTCTTATGTTCCTTGCCCGGATTCTCATCAAAAGAAACGTGCATTGCAATCACGTAGTCCCCAATTGAACGGGCGTAGTTAATCGCTCCTGCGGTCACTCTCGTCACATTGCTGACCAACACAATCACTGTAGCGCCATCAAAGTCTTTGATTTGGACTTGTGTTTTACCAGCCACGCGTAATTGTTTGGCAACTTTCTTATAATGCTCACGAATTTTATGGAACAACATCAGTAACAGCGGCATAATAATTAAATATGGCCATACCTTATCAAAATGTTGCCAGAACAAGAAAATCACTAAACTAAATGAGATCAATGTACCCACTAAGTTGATCAGTGATTTACCTAACCAAAAACCTTCACGAACTCTAAACCAGTGAATGATCATCCCTGATTGTGACAAAGTAAATGGCACAAACACACCAACAGCATAGAGCGGAATCAAAGCATTGGTTTGACCATGGAAAATGAAAATTAAGACAACCGCACCAATGGCTAGCATGATAATGCCGTTAGAATAACCAAGACGGTCACCACGGTCCATAAATGCATGTGGCATGAACTTATCCTTTGCTAAGTTAAAAGCTAAGATTGGAAAAGCTGAGAATCCAGTATTCGCAGCAACCGCTAAAATCATAGCTGTTGAAAGTTGGAGTAAGTAATAACCAATACCATGTCCTCCAAAAACTGATGCCCCAATTTGTGACAAAACAGTGGCATGCGTTGATGGAATAGTACCCAGATAGTAACTCAGGAACGTAACACCTGTTAAGAAGAATGCCAAAATCAAACACATAATTGCTAATGTATTCGCGGCGTTACGTGAACGCGGTTTATTAAAGTTTGGCACGGCGTTACTAATCGCTTCCACACCAGTTAGTGAAGATGAACCCGCAGAAAAGGCCCGAATAAAAAGTACCGCAGACATGCCTGGTACATAACTCCCAATTGCAGAAGTCGCATGGTACTCAATGTGACCAGTCGAGATATTAAAAATACCCCAGATAATCATAATTGTGAGCATGACAACGAAGAAATACACTGGGATCGTTAATAAATTAGCACTTTCGCTCATACCACGTAAATTCATTGCCATAATTAAAAAGACAATGATGACCGCAATTCCAACTGAATATGGATACAGTGCTGGAATTGCGGAAGTAATTGCTTCAGTCCCGGCAGTCGTTGATACGGCCACCGTTAACATGTAGTCAACCAATAACGATCCACCGGCAACTAAGCCACCTTCTTGGCCCCAGTTAGTGCTGGCAACAACATATGCTCCACCACCACTAGGATAGGCATGAATAATTTGACGATATGATAGCGTAATCGCTAGCAGTAAAATTAAAACAATGCCAACAATGGGTAATGAATACCACAGTGCCGCGGCAGATAATGTCAGTAAAACCGTTGTAATTTGTTCGGTACCATATGCTACTGATGATAGGGCATCTGAAGATAGCAACGCCAACGCTTTAAACTTAGTTAAATGTTGATTGCCTTCATCGAGTGTTTTTAATGGTTTACCAATTAATAAGCGCTTCAAATAACGCCACATGATAATCTCTCCTCATTGTCAATAAAAATTGAACAAAAGCAATTGTACTACACGAAATTTCACAATACTACCAAAATTCCGGAAATTCTTGGAATTCTTATTATAGACATCTATTACTCTAACACAACTAATCAGACTTCGCCTTGTCTTTTAAAACAAAAAAAGATTGCGGCATTAACGTCGCAATCTTTTATTATTTAATTTACTGAGCTTACATCATACCGCCCATACCACCTGCTGGAGCAGCAGGTGCTGGTGCTGGATTATCTTCAGGCTTGTCAGCAACAACAGCTTCAGTCGTTAACAACAAGGCAGAAACTGAAGCAGCATTTTGTAATGCTGAACGGGTAACTTTGGTTGGATCAACAATTCCAGCAGCAACCATATCTTCAAATTCATTTGTTGCAGCATTGTAACCGACGCCAGGCTTTTCACCCTTTAAGTGTTCAACAATCACTGAGCCTTCAAGACCAGCATTTTCAGCAATTTGACGAACTGGTTCTTCCAATGCACGTTGCACAATCTTAACACCAGTAGCTTCGTCGCCATCTGCTTTCACAGCAGCAACGGCATCAATGGCATTAACAAGGGCTGTACCACCACCAGAAACAAATCCTTCTTCAACGGCAGCACGGGTTGCATTCAAAGCATCTTCAATACGATATTTCTTTTCTTTCAATTCAGTTTCTGTTGCGGCACCAACACGGACAACAGCAACACCACCAGCTAATTTAGCCAAGCGTTCTTGAAGTTTTTCTTTGTCAAAGTCTGAAGTTGTTTCAGCAATTTGACCCTTCAATAGGTCAACACGTTCTTGAATTTGTTCTTTGGCGCCAGCGCCTTCAACAACGGTTGTGTTTTCTTTAGTAACCGTGACTTTATTAGCTTGACCTAATTGATCAATCGTTGCATCTTTCAAGTTCAAACCAAGATCGTCAGTAATCACTGTACCACCAGTTAAAATAGCGATATCTTCAAGTTGTGCCTTACGACGGTCACCGAAACCAGGGGCCTTAACAGCAACAACATTGAAGGTTCCACGCATCTTGTTCAAAACAAGGGTTGGTAAAGCTTCGCCAGTAATATCATCAGCAATGATTAATAGTGAACGGCTTTGTTCAACAACTGATTGTAACAATGGTAAAATGTCTTGAATGTTGCTGATCTTCTTGTCTGTGATTAAGATATATGGATTGTCGAGATCGGCTTCCATCTTATCGTTGTCAGTGACCATGTATTGTGACATATAGCCACGATCAAATTGCATTCCTTCAACAACGTCCAAGGTTGTATCAACACCACGAGATTCTTCAATGGTGATGACACCGTCGTTACCAACTTTTTCCATTGCATCAGCAATTAAATTACCGACTTCTGGGTTAGCAGCTGAAATTGAAGCAATCTGGGCAATGTCATCCTTAGTCTTAACTTCGTGAGACATCTTGTGTAATTCATCAACTGCAGCTTTAGTAGCTAATTCAATTCCGCGACGAATACCAACTGGGTTAGCACCAGCAGTCACGTTCTTCATACCTTCATTGACAATTGCTTGCGTCAATACAGTAGCAGTCGTTGTTCCATCACCGGCAATATCGTTAGTTTTTGAAGCAACTTCTGAAACCAACTTAGCACCCATGTTTTCAAAGTGATCTTCCAAATCAATTGCCTTGGCAATTGTCACACCATCATTTGTAATGGTTGGTGAGCCATACGATTGTTCCAACACAACGTTACGACCCTTTGGTCCAATTGTTGTTTTAACTGTATTTGCTAGTTTGTCGACACCTTTAAGCATTTTTGTGCGGGCGTCTTCAGAAAATTTTAATTCCTTTGCCATAATTTCAATTCACCTCATAAAAAATTGTTTGATTATTTAAAATCGATTATTCCCTAGTCAACGATTGCGACAATATCTTTTTCATGAACAACTAGATATTTTTCGCCTTCATATTCAACTTCGTTACCTGCATATTTATCAAACAATACACGGTCGCCTTCTTTAACTGAAGGAGCAAGCTTATCACCGTTATCAAGTGTCTTTCCGGCACCAACGGCAATGACCTTTCCAGTAGTTGGCTTTTCTTGGGCATTTGATGCCAATACAATGCCACCAACTGTTTTTTCTTCTTCTTGTTCAGCTTGTAGAACAACGCGATCTCCTAATGGTTTTAACACGTTTATCCCTCCATCAATTTAAAAATATTATTTTTAGCACTCGACATACTCAAGTGCTAATCACAAAATCTACTATAACATTTTCTGACTCAATTGCAAGAATTACGAACACATTTTTCAAATCATAAATCATGACAAAATAAAAAAGCCTTACCACCTGGTACGACTCTGTTTAGAAACTATTCTTCTGGTTCATTATTGTTTGTATAATGATCAATAAAATAGATTAATGTTTGTAATTCATTTGTTAGATCAACGTTTTGAACACGCAACGTTTTTGGAACAGACAAACGTAATGGTGTAAAGTTCAAAATACCATGGACACCAATTTGAGCTAATTTATCGGTCACTCCTTGAGCTGTGCTTTCTGGTACAGTTAAAATGACAACATCAATTTGTTGTTCTTGGAGTTGTTCACTCATTTCATCCATCGCATAAACGGGTACACCACTTTGAACAGTATTGATAATATTTTCATTCACATCAAAAGCTGCGCTGATACGTACGTTGCTATTTTGGTGGAAATTAAAGTTTAATAACGCGTGTCCCAAATTACCAACACCAATTAAAGCAACATTAGTCAATTTATCTTGATTCAAAATTTCTTTGAAAAAGTTCAATAAATCTTCAACATCGTACCCATATCCGCGCTTTCCGAGTTCGCCAAAATACGAAAAATCGCGTCTGATTGTGGCAGAGTCAACCTGCACTGCTTCAGAGAGCTCTGTTGAAGAAACACGGCGTTTATTTGCATCCAATAAAATATTTAAATAGCGATAGTAAATTGGAAGTCGCTTGGCTGTTGCCCGAGGAATCTTTCGGTTCACCATGATACTTCCCTCCTTAAATGACTTGATTGTGAAATTCACGTTACTTAATATTCTAGCATAACTTCTCAATTTGTGAAACTTTTTGCAAATAATTTATTTATTTTTTGTGAGTCGAAGCTTGATCAAGACTTATGATACAATCAAGTTATTAAACAAATGAGGTTAAATTAAATGTTACTGTTACAAACAAATAACGTGAAACGGCAATTTGGTGCGGATGTTTTATTTCACAATATCAATCTGCAAGTGCAAACCAGTGACCGTATCGGTCTTGTGGGCCGCAATGGAGCTGGAAAAACCACCTTATTAAAAATAATTGCGCAACTAACGACCCCTGATGATGGCACCGTCAGTCTCAAAAAAGGAGCAACATTAGGTTACCTAGCGCAAGATCAAGGCTTAGATAGCCAAAATAATATTTGGGCTGAAATGGATAATGTGTTTAGTGATCTACATGCACAGGAACAACAAATTCACAAGCTTGAGCAAAAAATTACCACTCTAGATCCTGCAACTCCGGACTATGAAAAAACGTTAACCTTATATGATCAGCTACAACATGACTTCGATATGGCTGGGGGCTTTCAGATTGAAACAAATATTCGGGGTGTCTTACATGGCTTTCATTTTGAAAACGTTGACTACGAAACACCGATTAATTCTTTATCCGGGGGCCAAAAAACACAACTCGCATTGGCAAAACTATTACTTCAACGTCCAGACATTCTAATCTTAGATGAACCTACTAATCACCTTGACATGGCGACTTTGTCTTGGTTAGAAGATTACTTAAAAAGTTACTCAGGTGCGTTATTGCTCGTTTCACATGATCGCTACTTTTTAGATCATGTGATTACACAGGTCTATGATTTAGATCATCATGAACTCACTCACTACACTGGTAATTACTCGGCTTTTGTTGACCAAAAAGCTCATAATTTAATTGTGGCACAGAAACATTACGATCAACAACAGGCAAAAATTAATGAGTTGGAAGACTTTGTTAATAAAAACATTGTGCGGGCTTCGACAACTAAACGAGCTCAAGCGCGACGAAAACAACTCGAAAAGATGGAGCGCTTGGAACGACCTGTCACAGATGATCGCCAATCTATGCATTTTTCATTTCACGCCCAACATTCCAGCGGTGAAATTGTCTTGCAAGTCAACCACGCCGTGATTGGCTATGACCAAGAAAAAATTGCCGGCCCGATTACTTTTGAAGTGCGAAAACCTCGCCGCTATGCCATTATTGGTGCCAATGGTGTCGGTAAATCTACGTTGCTAAAATCAATCTTACATCAAATCGATTTTATTCAAGGTGATATGAAATTAGGCACTAACGTTACAATTGGCTATTACGACCAAGAGCAACAGCTATTACACCCAAATAAAACGGTACTCGACGAAATTTGGGATGATCATCTCACAGTTGACGAAAAAGAAATACGTTCTTTGCTCGGTAGTTTTCTATTTATTGGTGAAGATGTGTTTAAACCTGTCCACGCCCTAAGCGGTGGTGAAAAAGCCCGTTTGTTACTCACCAAGTTAACATTCGAAGAAGCTAATTTTCTTATTTTGGATGAACCAACAAACCACTTAGACATTGATAGTCGAGAAATTTTAGAACAAGCCATCAATGATTTCGAAGGCACTGTTCTGTTTATTTCTCATGATCGTTACTTTATTAATCAAGTGGCCACAGACATTTTAGCGTTAACTAAAACTGAAATGACCCACTATAAGGGCGATTATGACATCTATCTCGAACAACTCGAAAAGCAGGCAACATCGGCAGTAACATCCGTCACTGCTACAACCAAAACCGTCCCCACAAATCAAGATTATCAACAACAAAAAGAAACGCAAAAAAAACAACGTAAGCTCCAACGTCAAGTGGATGAGCTAGAAACGCAACTTGATGATTTAGAAAACCAAAAGGCGCAATTAGAATTAACGATGGCTACGCCAGAAGTTTATTCTGACGCCCAAAAATCAGCTGATGCACAAGCACAAATGACGGCAATCGCGGAAAAAATTGCAATCTGTGAAAGTGATTGGACTCAGCTTGAAGAAGAACTTGAAAATTTCTCATAACAAAAAAGCACTGTTGTCGGAATAATAAATTTCGCAAACAGTGTTTTTTTATGCTAATGATGCAAATGAGAGTCCAGGATCGGCGTTTAACGCCATATCTGCTCTATCGCCTTGTTTAGCAGCCACATAACCAGCTGCGCCAATCATTGCTGCATTGTCACCACATAATTTTAATGGTGCCATAATCAATTCAGTATTAGGATGATGTTTGGCAACCTCTTCAGTAAGTCGGTCTCGCAGACCTTGGTTGGCTGCTACCCCACCAGCCAAAATGAGCTGTTTAACTGGATAATCGTTTAATGCACGCTGAGTTTTATGCGCCAACACATCAACAACACTTTGTTGAAAGCTAGCTGCAAGATCTTTTTTATCTAACGGTGTCTGTCTTTGTTGTGCATTATGAACCGTGTTAATAAAAGCACTTTTCAAGCCACTAAAGCTGAAATCAAAATTGTCTTCTTTATCCATAGCTCGCGGAAAATTAAAGGTATCTCGCCCCTCATGAGCCCATTCATCAATGGTTTTACCGGCTGGATAGTTAACACCTAATACTCGTCCAATTTTATCATAGGCTTCACCGGCTGCATCGTCTCGCGTTTCACCCAAAATCTTAAAATCATATTCAGATTCAATATACACAAGCTCTGTGTGCCCACCGGATACCAATAATGCCATTTGTGGGTACTCAAAATCTGTCACATAGCGTGCTGCATAAATATGCCCAGCCATATGATTGACTGGAATTAATGGTAAATGATGCGCAAATGCAACCGTTTTGGCAGCACTAACCCCAATCAATAACGCACCCACTAATCCGGGGCCATAGGTTACAGCAACCGCGCTCAGATCTTCGTAACTCACATCTGCAATCTCTAACGCTTCATTTAAGCAGTGCGTAATTTGTTCAATGTGGTGACGACTAGCCACTTCTGGCACCACACCACCAAAACGTTGATGACTAGCAATCTGAGTTGCAATGACGTTTGATAATATTTGATGGCCATCTTCAATAACGGCCACACTAGTTTCATCACAACTCGTTTCAAATGCTAAAATTAAATTTCGTTTTGCCAACTTAATCTTGCTCCTTTAAATAGGATAAATCGAGAACCATTTCGAGTGCATCCTCATGATCACCTAAGTAATAACCCTTTTTTATTTTTCGTTTTAAAAAGCCCATTTTGCGGTACAGTCTTTGCGCGTTTTCATTACTGATTCGCACTTCCAAGCTAATTACATGCATATCAACAGCAGCAGAAATCTTCAACAAATACTGCAACAAATAACGACCAATTCCCTTATTTTGATAGGCCGGTGTAATTGCAATATTTGTAATATGCGACTCATTATGGACACGATCAAATGAACAGCCAACAAAGCCAATCAACATATCATTTTTACGGACAACTAAATAAAGTCGGTCTCGCTTGCGACGAATTTCTTGGACAAACGCATTTTCGTTCCATGGCGTAGCGCCATAAATTTGTTGCTCCACTTGTAGAATTTCAGGCACATCAGTTATCTGTGCTCGCGCAATAAAATAATCCACATCGTTAATATCAACGATGGCATTTTTGATTGCTAACGCGTCAGCAATTTCATCTTTGCGACGTCGCTGGCGACCATCTTTTAGCCATTTTTTAAACTTCACGAACATAAGTCTGATTAATTTCTCCTGGATGTGATTTTTGCCATACTGCTTCGGCTTCTGTAACTCTTAAATATCTGGGAATAAAAGCATCGACATCAGTAATTGGTTGGCGACTTATGCCAAGCATTCCTAATATACCTGCTTGCGGCACTGCAGCTGACGGACTGCCAATTTGAATCAACGGCTCACTTGCCGCTAATGTTTTGAACTCATCCGTGATAGTTCCTACTACGACGACCGGCTGTGCGTATTGTTTAATTTGTTCAATTAAATGACTAATACTAATATGTTGATCGGGTAAATAGTTAACCGTGCTACCCTGGTTAATTTGATAACCACCCACAAATGCATTTTGACGACGGGCATCAAAAAAAGCAATCGCATTTTTTTCTGGACTGACCGTCAGAATATTTTGAGCAACTAACTCTAAGCTGGAAATACCCACTAATTCAATGTTCAGTGTGGCTGCTAACGTTTTCGCAGTTGTCACAGCAATCCGAATGCCCGTATATGACCCCGGCCCATCAGCCACAACAATTCTTTGGAGGTCTTCTGGTTGCCAATCAGCAACTGCTAATAAATTTTCCACCACTGGCATCAAATAGCTGCTATGGTTTTTGGCAACTTTCAGGGTGGTTTGTGCCACCAGTTTTGTGTCTTCCAACAAAGCAACACTCAGTGGTTTATTAGATGTATCCAGCGCTAAAATCTTCATTTATTTTCCCTTCGAAACTTCTTACATAATTCCTGCTACAACGAATACTAACCTATTTAGGTTTTTTTGCAAACTAAAAGAGCAAGAATCCCTGCTCTTTTGCATAATTTAATCATTACTTACGATCATCATACCCATTAGGATGAGTTGAATGCCATTTCCAAGCTGTTTCAATAATATCATGAACGTCGTCAAATTGTGGCTGCCATCCCAAAATTGTTCGTGCCTTATCACTCGCAGCAACAAGTGAATCTGGATCACCAGGGCGACGGGGAGCTAATTTAGCTGGAATTGGTTGTTTCGTTACTTCGCGCGCCGCTTCTAACATTTGTTTGTTGGAAAAACCAGTTGATGAGCCCAAATTAAAGGCTTGACTGTCATTGCCGGCATTCAAATATTTAAGTGCCAAAATGTGAGCATCCGCTAAATCCATTACGTGAACATAATCGCGCACATTTGTGCCATCTGGAGTGTTATAGTCATCCCCAAAAATACTCAATTCATCACGTTTACCCTGAGCAACTTGCATAATAATGGGAACTAAATGTGTTTCTGGTCCATGGTCTTCACCAATCGTGCCATCTTCTTTAGCACCGGCCACATTAAAGTATCGTAATGCTACAAACTTAATCCCATAAGCAACGTCTGCCCAATGCATCATTTTTTCCATGGCTAATTTACTTTCACCGTAAGGATTGATGGGGTCTTGAGGATCAGTTTCTTTAATTGGAATTTGTTTTGGAACACCATAAGTAGCCGCAGTGGATGAAAAGACAATCTTTTTAACATCGTGTGCTTGCATTGCCTCTAAAAGGGTAATCATCCCACCCGTATTGTTATCAAAATACTTCAATGGTTTTTCCATTGATTCTGGCACAATTGAGAATGCGGCAAAATGGACGACTGCATCAATTGATTCATTTTCAAAAATTGTGTCTAACACTTTACGATCACGAATATCGCCCTGATAAAATTTTGCTTTTGCGTTAATTGCTTTTTTGTGTCCGGTAGATAGATTATCAACAACAACGGTTTCTTGACCCTGTTCTACTAGTCTTGCCACCATATGTGAGCCAATGTATCCAGCCCCACCTGCTACTAAAATAGCCATGTTGTTCCTCCTTGAATAATTAATGTTTCTAGTTTACCACAATGTCAGTCGAAGTTTCATTGCCACCAGCAATTTGCCTGCGCATGAATGTCACCATCTAATTCAATTTGGTGATTAGTAAATAACTTGTCACCATCAGGTTGTGGTTGACTAACTTGACTATTAATCGTTTGCCCATAGCGAACTTCCCGTTCAAATTTAATCGTCATTTTTGTTAATTGATGGTGCTTCAAGAAATCAGCTGGTAGTGCATCTAGCATCCAGCTAAAATAATGCGCATTATTGACATGTTGGTTTGAATCAATATCAAAGTATCGGACCCGATAATCTTGTTTCGTGTCGATTGCTTCAGTATCTAGCTTTTGTGGTCGATCAATGCGGGGAATCTTTTTAACCTGTTTGGACGAAAATGGTTCAATAATTGCGTTTGGAATGGCGGCCATTTTCCGGGTGGCAAAATCCATAAAGACAAACATGCCATTAATATGAACCAACTCATCACCGGTTTCGTTTTTTAGCCAGAATTCACGAAAAGCAAAATATTTATTGTATGCCGTTGCGCGGGTGCCCAAAATCACATGATCACCCTCGGCAGGTAAATCAGTCAGCTGCAGTTCGTAGTTGGTAATAACCCACCCACCACCAATTTTAGCAACAACTTTTGTATCAACTGCTAAAGATCGTGATTGTTCTTCCGAAACTGACATGATTAAATTAATCAGCATGTCAATCGATAATTTACCGGTTGGATCACACTCGTAATATGTAATTGTATGTGGCATTTCAAATTCGTTTTTTGCAAGCATCTTAAATCAAATCCTCTCCTTTAGGCCAGGTGGTGGTATTGCTTGTACAGTTCTTGACGATTTAAGTCAAACTGTTTGGCAACTTGTTTAATGGCACTATTCGGTGTTTGGCCTGCAGCAATCAATTCATCAACAACAGACAGAGCATCATCTTGTGAGACTGCTACAGTTGTCTCTTCTTGTGGATGACCTTGCACAATCAGGACAAATTCACCGCGGGGTTCATTGTCTTGCAACCAATCATTAATTTCACCCACACGTCCACGCACAAATTCCTCATACTTCTTAGTAATTTCGCGCGCCAATACGATTTGTCGGTCATCCCCTAGCGCAGCAGCTACATTAAGCATTGTTTTTTTTAGTCGATACGGAGATTCATAAAAAATCATCGTTTCTTCTCTTTGTGACAGCACTTGTAATTGTTCAATTTGTTGCGTCTTTTTGCGTGGTAAGAAACCAAAAAAGTAAAATGGTTGTGGTACTAACCCAGAAGCGATTAATCCGGTTAAGCCCGCATTGGCGCCTGGCAATGGCACCACCGTAATATTTTGTGCCACACAACTTGCAACCAATTCTTTTCCCGGATCAGAAATTGACGGCATTCCCGCATCGCTGACTTGTGCAATTGATTGCCCCTCTTTTAGCAATGCAACTAATTTAGGAATCCGTTCTTGCGTATTATGTTCGTGAAAACTAATTTGTTTAGTGTCAATTTCAAAGTGATTTAATAACTTTTGTGTGTTACGGGTGTCTTCTGCGGCGATTAAATCAACCTGCTTTAATGTATCAACCGCACGAAAAGTCATATCACCTAAATTACCAATTGGCGTTGGCACTAAGTAAAGTTTCCCCTGGGATTCAGTTTTAAAACTCTGCTGTTGTTGCATTAGTTTTCTCCAACCTATTGTTTTTGATGGCGGCCAAAAATGGCATCTAAACAAAATGTGCACGATTCGTTCTTATCAAGGCGTTTACCATAATATTCATTACAAACATGGAAGCCCTGTTCATATAATTTTTGCAAATTTTGTCGTGAAGAAGATAAGTCACTCGGATCACTTTGATTTTTATACTGGTCAATAATTTGGTGCAAGTGTTCATTTTCAATCGAAAGTTCTGCATTTTCTTCCAAAACAGATGTGATTTTAACTTGCAACTGTTCCATATTGGTCAATAAATCTTTCGTTTGTTTAGTCACTTGCGCAAATTGATCATAAATTTCACTTTTATCTAAGCTTTCACTCATTGCCTATCTCCTCTCTGCTACTTTAAAATGCGAATTAATAAAATGGTTAGTCGTTCAACAATATTTTGAAAACTAACATTTTGATCCAGTAGTCGTTTGGTCGCCAACGTTTCTTCACAGCAAGCTGTTAATTGTTGATTTGTAAATGTTTGGGCAGCTTGGGCGACCGCACTACTGGCTGCATTAAAATTAATCGTGGCCGTTGAATCATTTTTTAGCATCAACGGATCACGCCAAACCATCATAATCATATCCAATAACACTTGCTGTCTGGCACGATTATCAGCTAGTTTCATTAACTGAGCTTGAATGAGCACAAACGCCCGCATATCTTGTTTAACTACCAGCTGAAACCAATTCTTGATTACTTGCTGAGCATCTACTAACCAGTTGTCCTCCGTAAGATCTTTCACGACATCCAAGGATTTCGTTAAACTACTGGCTAATTCTACCACTTCACTGGCGATTCCATTTGTTTTTAATAATTGTTTAAACTGATCTTTATTTAATGGTGGTAATTCCACAATTTGGGTGCGTGACTGAATGGTTGGTAGAATGGCTGCTTTATTAGTCGTTAACAAAAATGCGGTGAACGTACTACTTGGCTCTTCTAAAAACTTTAGTAGACTGTTTGCTGCACTCACCGTCATTTTATCTGCATCATGCACAATAAACACTTTTTGTGAGCCTTCCACCGCACTTTTGGTGAATTCACTCTTTAATAACCTAATTTGATCAACTTTAATATTTTGACCCTCACTATTAATCTCTAACACATCGGGGTGCAAATGTTGTTGGATCCGCGTGCACTCCTCACAAGTTAGATCGGGTTGCCCATTTTTGACGTGTAAACAAAATAAACGCATTGCTACCCACAAGGCAACCTGCGTTTTACCACTATCTTGACCACCAACTAATAAATAAGCGTGCGATAATTCTTGTTGATTAATCGCCGTTTTAAAACGTGAAATCAGTTGTGGTTGTTGAGTTGTGATGTCAGTTGTTTCTACATTATCCATTAAAAATTCGCTCACTTAAAATTGATGAAATTGTTCGATTGGTAGAACAAACACTGTTGCACCACCAACTTGGACTTCGACTGGGTAAGAAGCTGAAGCGTCCATGGAAACGTCCATGTTAACTTGAGGGGTCATGAATTGACCACGGGCGTGGGACGTCTTTTTAATAATTGCTAAAACATCTTCCACCCGTTCGTCTTCAATACCAACCAAAAAAGTTGTATTACCAGAACGCAAAAAGCCCCCGGTTGTTGATAGTTTTGTCGCGCGAATATCAGCTTCAATAAATGCGTTACTTAATACATTACTGTCCTTATCCTGGACAATGGCGATGACCATTTTCATATCCGTCTCACTCCTTATTTAGTCAATTCTGGGTACTTAGTATAGATCACTTTAATTGTATCATCTATTACCTGCTGAAGCGGCTGACTTGCATCAATTAATTTGATCCGTTCTGGATTTTCTTGATGTAAACGTAAATAAGATTGACGAACACGTCGGTGAAAATCAAGGGCTTCAACATCTAGACGATTAATTTCATTTTGACGAAAGTTCTGAATACGGGCAATTCCTTTTTCAGATTCAATATCTAAATAAATGGTGAGATCAGGTTCTAAACCATCAATGGCAAATTGGTTGATATTCCAAACAGCCTGCTCCCCGATTTCGCGTCCCGCACCTTGATAGGCAATGGAACTATCCACATATCGGTCACTAATTACCATCTGTCCCTTATTTAACGCGGGAATGACGGTTTCAACCAAGTGTTGTCTTCTAGCAGCTGCGTATAACAGGGCCTCTGTTCTGGCATCCATTTCTGTGTTTTGCCGGTCCAAAATAATATTGCGAATGGCTTCTGAAATTTTATTGCCACCAGGTTCTCTTGTTAAAACCAATTGATCGCCTAATGTGGCCGTCAGAATTTTCCCAACAGCAGTTAAAACACTTGTTTTTCCTGCACCATCTGGACCTTCAAATGAAATAAATTTTCCTGTCATGATTACGCTCCTGATCATCAATTCAATTTAATCTACTCTTATCCGCGAGCTTGTCGCCGTTTTGCTTCCTTATATAAATAAATATATTTTTGTTCTTGTAATTTTGTATGTTGGGCCAATTCAGAACTGATATTACTTTCATAAACGGCTTCTTGGGTTTCTTTAGCATGATCCCAGCTGGCCTTTGTTTCATGAATCAGATCAACTAATTGTTCATCGTATTGTTGGTGTAAATTTACACGTTTACGTCCAAACATCTCTTACATCTCCGTTCGGCCCTCAACGGCCTTAAATAATGTCATCTCATCGGCGTAATCAATATCTGCACCGACTGATAAGCCGTGCGCCAATCTGGTTACTTTGATGCCCGCTGGTTTAATGAGGCGTGACAAGTACATCGCGGTTGCTTCACCTTCTGAAGTGGCATTCGTGGCCACAATGACTTCTTTAACTTCTTGATGCTGTTGCAAACGCGTCAATAAAGCGGAAATATTAATATCTTCTGGGCCAGTGCCTTCAATTGGTGACAACACCCCGTGTAAGACATGGTAGAGGCCATGATATTCCTTCATGTTTTCCATTGACATGATGTCTCTAGATTCTTCAACCACCAAAATTTGTGATTGATCCCTAGTTTTATCTGAACAAATTTGGCACGGATCGTCTTCTGTAATGTTGCCACAAATACTACAAAAATGCAGATCGCGTTTGGCTGAAATCAATGAACTAGCAAAATTCGTTACATCATCAGCATCCATACTAATCGTATAAAAAGCTAACCGTGTTGCCGTTTTTCGACCAATTCCAGGGAGTTTCATATAGCTTTCAATCAGTTGTGCAATTGGTTCTGGATATTGCATTGTTTTTCCTTCTTTTACATTCCTGGGATACCTTTAGTGTATTTACCCATTGTTTTTTGTGTTGCTTCATCAACTTTAGTTAAACCATTGTTCACTGCTGCAATGACTAAATCTTGGAGCATATCAACATCATCTGGATCAACAGCGTCTGGATTAATTTGCAGATCTTTTAATTTTTTATCACCCGTAAAAGTAACCTTCACCATTTGGTCAGGTGCTTCACCAGTAAATTCTTGCTGGTTCAACTCTTCTTGTTGGGCCATCATTTGTTTTTGCATTTTTTGTGCTTGTTTCATCATTTGTTGCATATTTCCCATTCCACGCATCATTGTTTAATTTCCACCTTTTTAATCATTTTTAATTTCGACAATGTCTTGACCGAACATATCAGTCGCAGTTGTTACTATTTTATCATCATTCGGTTCTGGTGATTCATTTTCCTGTTCTTCGTCGTCTATATCTGCTTGACCTACTGGTTCTTGTTCATTATTAGTGCCCGTTTCGTGTTGCCGAATGAAATCTTGACGAATTTTTGGCCATTGGTCATTTGGTACATAGACAATCTGTCTGCTTTCGCCAATTAACGAATTAAGGTCTTTTTCCATTTCAGTTTCCAATTCATTATCACTGACAGCTTTTTGGTATAAGAAGCTATATTCAAATGAAACAATGACACCTTCTGGACTCGCTGCCACTGGTTTAGACACATGCAATAGTGAACGTTGTGGTACAGAGAGCATATTCAGCATATCGCCCCACACATCACGTAATTTGATCAAATCCTCTTTAGTTGCTGACTCTAAGATCGGATAGACTTTACTCAAATTCACGCGTACTTGCGCACTACTAGTCGCTTTCTTTGGTGCGTGACTAGTTGGTGTTTCTGGTTTTGCAGATTGAGTGGGTAACTCTTGAACTTGCTGTTGTAGTTGCTTAATTTGTGCTTGTAGTTGACTAATTTCTTCATTAATAACCGGTGTTGCTTGATCATTATGAGTCGACGCTGTCGAACTAGTCTGTTGAACTGGTTCTTGTGGTAACTGACATAATTTAACGGTCAAAACTTCCAGGTAAACATCAGGATGAGTGGTAAACTTCATTTCCTGTTGAATTGCATTTAATTCGTCAATCATGGCATATAGATAGTTCGGCGATAATTGGTCATTTAATTGTTCATAATCTTCTTGCGTCAATCCTGTGGATTGAATATCAAGTGTGGCGGGCGCTTCTTTAAAGAGCAAAATATCACGCGCAAACGAGATTAAATCTTCAATAAAACGTTGACCGTCTTTTCCTTCGCTCAAGATATCTTGTAACGTTTTTAAAGCCTGTGCACTCTCCGACGTACTAATTTGTGCCAAGTAAGTTTGGAGTAACTTTTTAGTAACACTACCTGTCACTAATAGTGCGTTGCCTAATGTAATATCATTATCACTAAACGACAAGGTCTGATCCAAAATACTCAACGCATCTCGCATACCACCTTCAGCTGCTTTAGCTATCACCCACAGCGCATTTTCATCATAAGTAACCTTTTTTTCATCTAAGATATACTTCATTCTGTCAAAACTTTCTTGGGTAGAAATCCGACGAAAATCAAACCGCTGTGTTCGTGAAATAATTGTCAACGGAATTTTATGGGGTTCCGTCGTGGCTAAAATAAAGACAACGTTTGCTGGTGGTTCTTCCAATGTTTTTAGTAAGGCATTGAAAGCGCCAGTTGACAGCATGTGCACTTCATCAATGATATAGACTTTGTAGTCTGCTTGTGTTGGTGCGTATTTGGCTTTATCACGAATATCCCGAATTTCTTCCACACCATTATTTGATGCAGCATCAATTTCGATCACATCATTTAGGCGACCATTCGTAATGTCCTTACATGTATCACATTCATTACATGGTTCGCCGTCTTTTAAATAGTGGCAGTTAATTGCTTTGGCAAAAATTTTAGCAGCCGATGTTTTTCCCGTTCCGCGCGGACCAGCAAATAAATAGGCATGGCTGGTCTGTTTTGTGATTAACGCGTTTTTTAATGTGGTTGTGACCACTTGTTGCCCGACAATTTCATCAAAGCGTTGTGGGCGCCATACTCGATATAATGCTTGATAACTCATTTTTGCTGTTCCTTTCTGCGGTGAATTTATATGTTAATTATACTAACAAAATACGTAATCACAAATTTAAATTTCATGAAAAAAGTCCGGAACTTATAAAGTCCCAGACTTAAATTAATTGTCCAATAACTTAAGGCACAAGACGCATCATGCTTAGTGCTGCTTCCTTCCGGACCTGACACGATTCGTAAGCGCACCCTTGCCCTAAGGCCTTTCGGCAAGAACTATCATACTATACCTATCAAAAAAATGCCAGTTAAGTACCTATTTCCTTTTTTGACGCAATTGTCTGAAAAAATCCTTCAATAATTGAGAACTAGTGTCAGCCATAATGCCCGAATGAACGTCAACCTGGTGATTCAGCCGTGAATCATTTAATAATTGATAAAGGCTTTTCACTGCCCCTGCCTTAGGATCATCGGCACCGTAATAAACTTCACTGATGCGGGCATTTAAAATTGCGCCACTGCACATGATACACGGTTCTAAGGTAACGAACAGTTGGCAATCCTCTAACCGCCAACTATGTAACGCTGCGCAAGCTTCAGTAATCGCCATTACCTCAGCATGATATGTCACGTCTTGAAAATGTTGTCGTAAATTATGGCCACGGCCAATAATTTCACCATGATAAACAACTACGGCTCCAATTGGTACCTCATCAATCATTTTTGCTTGCTGAGCTTCACTAAGTGCCGCTTTCATGTAGGTATTAATTTGTGTTTCAGACAACGCCATTAGTTTTCACCTGTCAAAATACTCTTCAATATATAGTAGCCTTTATTGCGTTTAACAATCTCGCAATTACCAAATGTATCTATCATTAAATTTTTGGCTGACGGTGCACCCTGTTTTTTTTGTAGGACCACCCACAGGGATCCATTTTCTACTAAATGTTGCTTGGCCTGGCTAATAAAATTATCCACAACTTTTTTACCTGCTCGCACAGGTGGATTAGTTAAAATGACTGCGTATTTTGCTTGAATATTTTCATAACCATCGGAAGAAAAAATATTAACATTATCAATTTGATTTTGTTGTGCATTTTCAGTTGCTAACGAAAGGGCTAATTCATTCACGTCGACCATATCAATTTCACGCTCAGAAAATTGTTTAGCCAGTGCCAAACCGATTGGACCATAACCACAGCCTAAATCTAAAAATTTACCTGCTGGTGCATCTGTTAATGTGGCTGCTTCTAATAATGTCCGACTACCATAATCAACGGTTGTTTTCGAAAAAACACCGTTGTCGGTAATAAAATGGAGCTCATGTCCTAATAAATCAAACGCCCACGTTTTACGGTCGTGAACGACGTCCGGATTTTGTGTATAATAGTGATTATTCATTTTAAAATCTCCCAAATATAGTAGCTCCATAATACCAAATTTATTTCTAGAAAAAAATCTATTTCATTTGTTGCTTACAAAATGTAATGGGCATCACGTTTTGACCACAATATGTGGTCTTTTTTAATAAATACACCACAATATGTGGTGTATTTTTGATTGCTTTTTTTGAATTTCGCTGTATACTAATAATCAGTAATTCAGAAAAAAAGGGTAACGAAGGTGATTCACATGGGTAAAATAACAATCTTTTCAAAAAATAATTGTGTACAATGCAAGATGACGAAACGTTTCCTTACGGAACACAATGTTAACTTTGTTGAACACAATATTGATGACCAACCTGAATACATAGACAGCTTAAAGCAAGAAGGCTTTCTTGCAACCCCAGTCGTAAAATTAGGTGACGGTCGTGCATTTTCTGGCTTTCGTCCAGACGTATTGCGCCAAATAGCAATGTAATTCTACGTTGTCAACTAAGTAAGAAGACGGGTCATCTACTTGGCCCGTCTTTTATTTATTTAAAAAAGTATAGCAGAGAAAGTGAGTGGAATAATCGTGTCTCTAAAAAATTTATCAAACGTCACATATTATGATCTCAACAATGAAATTAATATTCCCGTTAACAATCAAATTCCATTAAATAAAGATCAGGAAGCACTACAAGCATTTTTGGATGAAAATGTCATTCCAAACACGAAAAAGTTTTCTTCATTAGAAGAACGTATCAATTATCTTTTAGAAAACAACTATATTGAAGAAGGTTTTATTCAAAAGTATGACTTAGATTTTATCGAGCAACTTTACGATTATCTTCGTTCACAAAATTTCCACTTTAAATCATTTATGGCGGCCTACAAATTTTATGCCCAGTATGCCTTAAAAACGGATGATAATGCTTATTATCTTGAAAACTTTATCGATCGTGCCGCAATGAATGCACTCTACTTTGCTGACGGCAACGAAGAACTTGCCATGAGTTTAGCTGATGAAATTATTCATCAACGTTACCAACCTGCTACCCCATCATTTTTAAATGCTGGTCGTAAGCGTCGTGGTGAACTTGTCAGTTGTTTCTTAATTCAAACGACTGATGACATGAATACAATTGGCCGCACAATCAACTCCGCACTTCAATTATCACGAATTGGTGGCGGTGTTGGTATTAGTTTATCTAACTTGCGTGCAGCTGGCGATCCTATCAAGGGGATTGAAGGTGCTGCTAGTGGCGTAGTTCCCGTAATGAAATTATTGGAAGATAGTTTTTCTTACTCTAACCAACTTGGTCAACGCCAAGGGGCCGGTGTCGTTTATTTGAGCGTCTTTCACCCAGATATTATTCAATTTTTATCTGCAAAAAAAGAAAATGCCGATGAAAAAATTCGTCTGAAGACACTTTCACTAGCTGTTACCGTGCCAGATAAATTTTATGAACTCACACAACAAAACAAGGATATGTATTTGTTCAGTCCTTATGATGTTGAACGCGAATATGGCACCCCATTTTCATATGTTGACATCACCAAAGAATATGACAATATGGTGGCTAATGACAACATTAAAAAGACCAAAATTAATGCCCGCGAACTAGAAGACGAAATTAGCAAATTACAACAAGAATCTGGCTACCCATATATCATCAACCTTGATACCGCTAATCGCGCTAATCCAATTGATGGTAAGATCGTGATGAGTAATCTTTGTTCTGAAATAATGCAAGTTCAAACACCATCAACTGTCGATAATGAACAAAACTATGCTAAACTGGGTACTGACGTTAGTTGTAATTTAGGGTCAACTAATATTGTCAACACCATGGCTTCTCCTGATTTTGGTAAGTCAATTGAGACCATGACTCGAGCTTTAACATTTGTAACCGATAATTCAGACATCGATGTTGTACCATCTATTCAACATGGTAATGAATTAGCACATTCAATTGGTTTGGGTGCAATGGGCTTACACAGCTATTTTGCAAAGAATCATATTGACTATGGTTCACCAGAATCCGTTGAATTTACAGGCGTTTATTTCATGTTATTGAACTATTGGACGCTAGTCGCATCTAATAAAATTGCGGCTGAACGTCACCAATCATTCCATAACTTTGAAAAGAGTGACTATGCGGACGGTTCATATTTCACCAAATACATTGAAAAAGATTTTGGTCCACAATCTGACACAGTTAAGCAATTATTTGATGGCATCTTTATCCCAACCACTGCTGACTGGGAAAAATTAAGCAAAGCTGTTCAACAAGATGGCCTTTATAACCAAAACCGTCTTGCGGTAGCACCTAATGGTTCTATCTCATATATCAATGATACAACCGCTAGTCTACATCCCATCATTAATCGTGTGGAAGAACGTCAAGAAAAGAAAATTGGTAAGATTTACTATCCAGCACCATACCTTTCAAACGACACGATTCCATATTATAAGTCAGCTTACGACATTGATATGCGTAAAGTTATCGATGTTTACGCTGCAGCTCAAGAACATGTTGATCAATCCCTTAGTTTAACCTTATTTATGCGTTCTACCATTCCAGCTGGTCTGTATGAATGGAAAGACGGACGTACTGAAAAGATGACAACGCGTGACTTAAATATTTTGAGACACTACGCTTACCGCAAAGGTATCAAGTCGATTTACTACATCAGAACCTTTACTGATGATCAAGATGAAATCGGCGCTAACGAATGTGAAAGCTGTGTTATCTAACAAATAAGGAGCAAGTTAATGATAAAGAATTTTAAAGCAATCAACTGGGATCGGGTTTCCGATGCCATTGATAAAGCAACCTGGGAAAAACTAACTGAACAATTTTGGTTAGATACTCGAATTCCAGTTTCAAACGACATGGGTGATTGGCGTGAATTGGATTCTGATCACCAGTGGTTGGTCGGTCACGTATTTGGAGGCTTAACGCTTTTAGATACAGTACAATCTGAACAAGGAATGGCAGCATTACGAAAAGATGTCTTGACCCAACATGAAACGGCTGTTTTGAATAACATTCAATTCATGGAATCCGTGCATGCCAAGAGTTATTCAACCATCTTTTCAACATTAAATACACCAGATGAAATTGATGAAATTTTTGAATGGTCAGACTCTGAAGAATTTTTGCAAAATAAAGCCGTACGTATTGCTAATATGTACATGGATGATGCTGAAGATCCTTTAAAGAAAAAGGTCGCTAACGTGTTCTTAGAGACGTTCCTCTTTTATTCTGGATTCTTCACCCCACTTTATTATTTGGGCCACAACAAGCTCAATAATGTGGCTGAAATCATCAAGTTAATTCTTCGGGATGAATCAGTCCATGGTACTTACATTGGTTATAAATTCCAATTGGGTATGAAGCAAATTTCAGAAAAGAAACAACAAGAAATGAAAGACTGGATGTACAACTTCTTATATGAATTGTATGATAACGAAGAAAAATACACCCATATCCTGTATGACCAAGTTGGTTGGACTGAAGAAGTATTAACCTTCATTCGTTACAATGCCAATAAAGCACTCATGAACTTGGGACAGGATCCATTATTCCCAGATACTGCAGCCGATGTTAATCCGATCGTTATGAACGGAATTTCAACATCTACTGCCAACCATGATTTCTTCTCACAAGTCGGTAATGGCTACCGCCTTGGTGAAGTAGAAGCCATGGAAGAAGACGATTACTTTGTTAGTGATCCCAACGAGAAATAAGTAATAACTAGGTAATTTAACAAAAAGCGTTAATTTTCTAAAATGAAAATTAACGCTTTTTTTCATAGATTCGATATGGAATGTTTATTGAACCATCAATCAATACAGAAACTAAGTTTTCTTTTTGACATAAATAATCTGGTAATAGTGCAATTCCCTTACCTTGTTTCACCAATTGAATAATGCCGTTCCAAGAATCAATTTCAACAATTTTTCGATTGAAGCTGCGATTGCGTATTAATGTTTGCCGTCGGAATGGACACTGTTGGTCACTATTCACCAGCAAAGGTGTTTCCGGGCGAATGCCCTTTTGTTCAACAAAAAAAGATGATTTTAAATTTTTAGTTTTTTCCAACTCGTACATTTGATTATCAAATTGTGCATACGTCACCACAAATTGTGCGACATTCCCGCTCAACTCACCAATTTCAGTCGACGTTTTAATGATAAAGTCATTGTTTGCTAGTTTAATCTCAGCTTGATCGATAACTAAAAAGTTGAATAGTAACTCCGATATAATAATTTTTGGTTTGGTCATCTTTTTTTTGAAATTCTTTTTTAACTCATTGGTTTCGGTTACAACTCTTACCGCATAGTGATAAAATTTGTCGCCGTCTTTTGTGGGCGTCACACCTTGATAATTTCTGATAAATAATTGTGTTTTAAATTCATCTTCAAGTTTACTTATTCTAACGGTAACATTGGATTGGGCAAACCCTAACTGCTTCGCCGCCAAATTTATCGAGCCAGTTTCATAAACACGTTGATAAAATTCCAAATCTTGTAATTGCATCAAGGTATCCCCCTTATCTCTTTTTACGATAACTATATCATAATCTAGTAATATGCACTTCTCAAATTGAACTTTATACTAATGATGTCAAATAAATTTAAGGAGTGACCAAAATGCCATATTTACGAGTTCGTATCGCAAGTAACAAAAAAAAAATTTCTAAAAACAAAATTGCCTCAGAATTAACCGATTTAACTACTGCCATATTAGAAAAATCACGTGAAGTTGTCGCTACTGATATTCAAATTACAGATGCAGACAGCTGGTTTATTGGCGGCCAACCGCTGAGTAAGGGTAATCAAACAAGTTTTTTTATGGAAATAAAAATTACACAATCTACTAATACTCGTCAACAGAAAGCCGATTACATTAAAGCTGTTTTTAAATTATTTCAACAAAATTTTGCTAACCTCTCTGATACAAGTTATATCGTTTTACATGATGTACCATCTGATTCGTGGGGTTATGGTGGAAAGACACAAGAGTATCGCTACATTAATAACTAAAAAAACAGGAATTTCAAATTAATGAAATTCCTGTTTTTATTTAAATGTGAATTACTTAAGAGATATTACAAGATGCCTATATTATAGTAAAAACAAGCAAAAAATCCGACCTTTTCCGCCCCATGCCCTAAATACGAACCAAGGCAATACATATTACATCTATCTTAAAATCTTGTAAAGGTTGAGGATTAGTCTATGCAATATTTCCCACGAATGCGTTGACGATCTTTCCGTTAGGATCAAGTTCTTTGTACAACAACCGCGTTCCACTGCCAAGAGCTTCAAGCGTGTATCATCCATTTGGCAGTGTTTTGCCTGGATTAAAAACGATTGAATCATTGATGACATCATACTCAATTGAAGCTAACTCATTACTATCTTTCTTCACAATCACCTCAGCAGCTGATAAGTCAGTAACCTGATCATCGTCATCGAAGAGTGTTATTTCTAATGATGAAACGGAGTCTGTTTCTTTAGATGAGAATTTGGTTGCTCTAATTTCTCGCATTCTTTTACCTCCTAAAAAAGCCACTATCTCGATGAAGATAGTGGCTTAGATTTTTATTTAAATGTTCCCCAGTAGTTTTTACGCTTGCTACCGTTTGCTTCGCCGGTGGCCATGTATCCATATTGACCATTGCCACGTGGTTGCCTAATCCAAACTAAATTACTCGAGAAAGCGTAAGCGTCGTAATTGACTGTTTGACCTGAGCCAATCGTTGCAATCAAGCTAGATTGAGTTGTTGCACCCCATCTCAGATTGATTGAACGGTCAGTTGTAAACTTGCCTGTCTCTTTGTGCCATGTAACTCCTAAACTATCTACAAATGTTGATGTAGTAGTAGCTGACTGCTTTGCAGTTTTTGCAACTGTCGTCTTAGCAGGTGTTTCATTTATCGTAGTAGCAACTTTGCTGCCTTTAACATAAGCGTCCCAAGCATTCTTATCACCATAGAAAACATCAAAATCAAGATTTCCGCTCCAACCAGCTAAACGCCCAGTTGACGTGTATTGGAACATAGCAGCATTTGGCCAGTACTTCAGTGATCCATATAAATCACGAGGCGCATATCCGTTAACAGTATTGAAGTTGTTGTATTGAGCAAGCCATAAACCATAGTTAGCTTTTACAACTGGTGTCCAATTTAAGCGGTTCTCGTCTGATAATCCCATATAGATTAACGGACGCACCCCAGTTTTAGCATAGACATGATCAAGCCATGTCTTAGCCCAATTCACACCGTTGTTTACTGCACTACCCTCGTAGTCGAGTACCAACATTGCTTTACCAATATAATTACTAATATTTCTTAGAAAGTAATCAGCTTCAGCAATAGCACTAGTGCCTAGGTTAGCAAAATGATACAAGCCTAATTTCTTACCTGAATTAAGCGCTTGTCCAACATGCAAATTGCAATATGGATTAACGTAATTTAAACCTTGAGTTGCTTTAACAATCGCAAAATCAGACTTGACGTTGCTAACAATCATGTTTGCTTGATAACTTGCGATATCATAACCATTTAAAGTCATTTGATAGCCTCCTAACCATTTGTTTGTTCTGAGTCAGGTTCTGAGTTCAATTGTTCTTGTAACGCATTCACTTGTGCTTTCAAAGCTGCGTTGTCAGTTTTCAATTGTTCTTTAGTCGTTGTTTTGACGTACTGCAGTGCCTGTTTGCTATCTCCTAATCCGTCAGTCGTTGGGTCTACAACAATACCTAACACAGCTAGTAACGCAAATACAGCGTTAACAATACCGGTTAATTGTGCACCTAATCCACTAATGTCCCAATTGTAGCCAAATGGTGTGGCAATTGATTGTGCAACTAATAAAAAAGCTGGCACAAAGGCCAGCCAAAACTTCTTACTTTTTAGTCTTACGTTCCAGTTAATTTTCATGTATGTTTTCCTCTTCTTTCGTTAATCGCTCTACTAATTCATTAAGTTTTATAATTTGCTGATTTGACTCAGTTAGTTCTTGTCTTAGTTGAATAATTTGTTCATTCAACTCTGCATTTTTATCTATCATTTCTGCCAATTGGTGAGCTAGATCCCCGTAATTATTAATTTGCGCGGACTCAGTACTGGAATCAGCTGTCAGACGTTGGGCAAAAATAGTACCACCAGCTGCTATTACTGCCACAATTATGCTAATCCAAATTTCATTTCCTTGCATTCTTCGCACCACCCTTAACCTTGTTCTTGTAGCTCTTATAGTTAACAAGCGGTGTGACCCAGTATAGGAAAATGCGTAGTACTACTATAAATGAGTAGATGACTGCTACTTTCGTGTCAGGGCTAGGATGTGGAAAACTAATTGAATGCCAAAGAAATGTCATAAACATCATGACTGCCGTAAATTGAGAAATAAACACCATCGTTTCTTTGGCGAATAGTCCGTTAACATCCCAAACAGCAAAAGAAATACAGATAGTGGCCACCATAACAATTGGTATCACTACCCATTGGTCGTCAATGTGATTAATAACATTAGATACTAAATCGCTAAAACGATTATCAAATCCATGTTGTTGCCCCAAAAAAACGTATGCAATAAGCAAAAACTCAAGTCCTGTTTCAAACCAGAAATGATTTTTGAAAAAATTATAAATTAATTTCAATTGCTCACTTCCTTTTTTATGTTGGCTGATACGGCCATACCTTGTCACCAAGATTTACCATTGGTTGAGAAATCGCCATGTGTCCTTTTCCATCTCCAGTGGCAAACATGATTGATACTTGTTGCGCCCCTGAAGGAACTTCCATAGGATTAAACGTCATATAAGCCCAACGGTTTACTGTAGCTGCATTATCAACAAAGCAGTTATACCGTTTAATAACTGAGCCATCTGACTTTTCAAAACTAATGGCCATACCCGTATCTTTCAAACTGGTGCTGTCATATTTAATGAACCAATAGGACAGCGACAAAAGATTCCCTGTATATGGCACCACTGCCAGATGTTGCCAACAATTATCACCTTTGTTTCCGTTATTCATAGCTACTCCGTTGTTGCCGTCATGACCGAAGCCAGTATGATACCAAACACCGTTGTTAGACTTCCAGTTTGTCAATCCGTCTTTCAAACTGGCATTCTTTAGCAAATTAGGATGTGACATGATTCCCGACATTAAATCGAACCAATTGTATACTGGGTCACCATCTTCCATAGTTGTGCTTTTCATTGTCTGTTCATCAGCAGTGTATTTCAACATATCGGCAAAAGTTAAAAGCATATTTTTATGTCCATCACCGCCAAATGCATTATCACCCATAACCCCATACACCATGTATGCAGTATCAACACCATTACCATCTTCTTTGTTGATATTGGAATTCATATACATTCCGTCAGAAGCTAGTCTTGCTGAAGCGTTAGGAACATCATTCTTGTAATCTGTTTCGTCATTGTACGAACTATAAGAATAACCGTTTGCACCAAAAAGAACTCTGCTCCAACCTGCAGTATTTCCAGCACTTGTTGTACTGTTACTAATACTAAGGATTTCGCCATCTTTAATTTCCAACGTACCCGCTACAGTCACGTTTGATTCATTTTTGTAGCTAAATGGAATAGAAATATCAGGGGAATTGATTGTGGCAGAATCAATCTCAACAGATACTAGTTTAGTGAGTACTAGGGTGGATTGATCAATTTTAAACGGTTGCCATTTTCCTGAAGTGTAGACGAAATAACCAGTTATTTTAGTACCATCATCATTAATCGTTTGTTGATACCAAATATCAGTCTCTTTTGGATTAGTAGGTTCATGAACACTAATAGTGACAACTGGAACATCTTTACTGCCTGGTTGCCCAGGGGCTCCATTTGCACCACGTGTTAATTGCCATACGTATTCCAAAGGATTCACTGATTGAGCTGGAGTTGAATCAGTATAGGTTCCAAGATAGTCTCGATTATGGGCCTCAGTCTCATCAGTGGTAAAGTCCACTTTTCCGTCAACACTATTCGCATAAGCAATATGCAAGTATGAACTAGTGCCGTCTTTACCGTTGTCCCCATTTCTGCCGTTTGACCCTTTAATTAGTGACCATTTGCCCACATAGTCAGCTGGGTTATCAGAAGATATCGGTTGATTTTTCATCGGCACAATTGCAACATAGGATTTACCATCAGGTGATACAGACATATTTGTGCCCTTATCATCATCAGCATATCTAATCCACACATAGTAAGTATCGCCATTACGAATTCCATTGATTTTTTCACGTAGAGCTTTCAATTGTTGATCAATAGTACTTTGCAATACAACGTAATTAGTGAATGTAACAGACCCTTTTGTGACATCAGTATATGATTTATCCAACGTAGCAACTCTAGCCTCTAAATAAAGAGCTGGGTTGTAATCATGGTCAATAATCTTAACCGTGTCACCAATATCAAGTGTTGGGTCAATGATTTTAACATCAGCCACATAAGTTTCTGCTGGTTTACTACGGTCGACTAATTGACTGAGAGTTCTATTGAACAACTCTTGTACGTTGCTTGTTTCATAATCATAGAAATTCTCAACATAACCTTGGTCGCCAGGATTAAATTGTTTATTAGCCGTAACAGCACGAATAAACGGATCTCCAGCTTTTGATACATAATCTCCGCCGTTATATTCGAGATCTTTAAAACTAACGTGTTTCTGTGGCTTAGAGGCGTCACCTGTAGAAGTATCGCTTGTATCTTGAATTACTGAACCAACTCCCGCAAGAGCAGTAACGAAATCCTGCCTCGATTCGGTTTTAGTGATGTCATTCAATTCGCGATTGTAAACAATTTGAATATTGTCTTGATGGTAACCAACCTGCTTGTACACATTCACTGCATACTTTACTGGCACAGTGCCCTTCATATCAATGACAAACTCACACTCTGCATTATCGAAGCCTTTAAGAATAGACAGTAACCTGCCTAAGCCGGTATCTCTCCCGGTATAATTAAGTGTTCTACTGAGGCCTTCTAGTTGATTAACATTTAGCTCCCATGGTGTACCATCTGTCACTAGATCAAAGTAATACTTGAAATCATGAGGTTCTTCAAAATACCAAACGTCCATCGCTTTATTGATTAACTCAATACCTACATCTTCCGTATAAATCTTCTTCGATTGCTGTGTTTCATCGTAGTACAAAATAGAAAACGACCAAGGCTTTCCTTGATCGTCCTTAAATACAATATAATTTCCGGAAACCATGTATTGAGCTGCAGGGTCTGACTTGTCAACTGTGAAGTTATACGTTGAAGCGCCAGCTGTCAATTCCTTATGGTGAATATCATCATAAATCTGAGATGTTGTAGCTAGAGTGTTCTTACTTCTATCTAATACATAAACTTGCAATTCAAAGCCTCCTTAAATATATTTTTTTCGTATATAAGCCTTAACTTCAGGTGCGCTCGCAAAATCAGAATACATGAAAGCAACTGTATTTCTACCTGGTTTAGCAATGATTGATTTTGAACCAATTTCTTGATATCCCAAAATTAAGGTTCCGTTTAAGTTACTTTCTACAGCACCTTTATTATCTTCAACTTTCAAAACATCACCGTCATGAAAAAGGTTTGGAATGTCTACATAATGTTCTACGTTATCTTTTTGAATCCAAAAATCGTATAAGTCGTTATACATAACATTGTTATGCTTAGTTACGTTTCCCCAACGAGCTTTCCAATAAGATACATTCTGGCACTTGATAGCCGCGCTATCAGAATCATCGTAGGTAACAGTTTGTTTTGTTTTCGGCCCACTACCCTCAACATTTTGAATGTTAATCGTATACGTGTTTCCGTAGCGTTTAATTTCAATTGAACCAAAGAAGTTGTCCCAACGTGCATTGTTATTATCTCGATATATCCAACCTTTGTCGCCAATTCTGATTGAAAAACCGTTATGTTTATTGACGTCTTTCCACATTTGAACGCATACTAACAGTTCTTTATCCGGCCCAACAAGATTGCATTGTTGAAGCCCCGATTGGCTCATGTTCCCAAATAAGAATTGAACATAGAACCGAGCTGTGAAGTTGACTGCCCCAGTTGCTCCTTGTGAATCAGTTGCAAATTCAGCAGTTGCAGATGGCCCATGCCACCCGCGTCCTGACGAATCGCCAGCACCCCAAGCCGTTTTAATATCAGCCTGAGCGTTACGTAATCGCCAACGTTTTTCTTTGATAACACTAGGATCTTCAAACGCGCCACTTTGAGTTGCCTTTTCGTTTGAAGTATTAATAGTTGCGTTGTTAATTGTCCACTGTTTCAAGCCGTTTGTATTATTTTGGTTCGTGGTAAATATCCGTTCGGATTTGCTTAGTATTCCTCCGTCTTCTTCACTAGGATTACCAACTAGGATTGATTGATCACCATTGCTGAATCCAAAGAAACCGTTGTCGCCCTTATTAGTTACCTCAAAACGAACTGGTACCGGCAATGGACCATCGTTTTGAATCTCCAATGATTCGGTAACTGGCAGAGTAGCAGAAATATTCAAGCAAGCATAGTCTAAATATATGACTGTTTTGTCTGTTGCACTTGCGTCATTGGTTGCAGTCATGGCATAAAAATAGCCATCACTATCAATGTAGTTAATGGCCTCATTTGCTGTATTAAATGAATACGTGTTTTTGTATGGTGAACTAGCAGTATTAGATTCTATGCCAACCCACTCTGTTCCGTTCCAAAGTTGAACTATAACACCGAACCCATTAGCTTCTCGTCCAAAAGACCAACAATCGAACTCAAAATGAGTCATGTTTGCTCTAAGCCATTCAAGTTTAGCATTTTTATCTACAATTCCATACTTTTGCCAAAATCCAGGGTATACCTTATCAATTGATTTCAATACGTCAAACTTCATCATCAACCTGGTTGAATTTCCTTCAGTATCACGAGTATACGAATCGTAGTGCCCATCTTCTTGTTGAACAACTGCATATGAATTCTGATACCACTCCCACCAAAACGAATCTGGTGTACGTGATTCATTTTCTTTATCTTCAGCGCCCCAAATTGAATTAGGATTGCTGGTTAAGTCATTTTTGATTTTACCTTTAAAATCGATAACAAAGTTTTCAGTTTTTTCTTCGTTGTCCAATGTGAACTCATCTTCCTGCATAGCGTATGAAAATGGTTCATAACAAACCCATTTAATGGTTCCTGTTAGATTCACACTATCATCTTCAGGTAGTGAGATTTCACCTTCTGGAATTGCTAACCAATATCTATCCATGTGATCACTAAAAATCAATTTCTTAGGTTCTTTTGTGTAAAGAATTTGAGCAATTTGTCTTGCCTTTTTTCGAACATCACCACCATCAATAATAAACGGCATTTCAATAACCCGTTCATTAAAATGAGTACTTCTAAAAATTGGCCCGTCTCTTGAACCAATGTCGACAGGATCATCAGTTCTTTTAGGCAAAATAAGTTCATCTTTCCCCATTGTTGGTTTTAGGTATTTACTAAGTTCAATACCATCAAACCAAACTTGTAAAAGTGCCATATTATTTGATCCCCCTTAATCGATTACTTTGTGATTCCAGCCGTTCTTGTTCCTTAGTAATTAATGGAGCAACACCACGTGCCATTACGTCACTATCAAGAATCACCGCAACTTCTTTGCTATTTTGCGACTTAATTGCAGTTACTAACTCTGAAACACCTTTGGCAAGTGCAGAAACCTGGTCGAATAAATCATTATTCTGCCTAATATCTGTATCGCCTTGATTGACATTGGTAAAAATGGTATTAACAATTTCTTTTGGTTGTCTAACAATATCTGCGCTAGCAGGTACGTTTAAACCTTCAGCAAATTGAGGCAATCCAGGAAACATTCTAGATGTTTGATGAGCAGTAAAGATTTTCGAACCCATTGGAATATCCATAATCACGTTACGACCTTGTGGAATAAATTGCTCTCCAGTTGGTAATTGAATTAACTCACGGAAAGTTGCGCCCATCTGATCGTTGACCATCGCTGGCCCACCTTCATAGTTACGTGAACCTGTTTTCTTACCTTTAATGTGCTTAGTAATGTATTCTGTGATTGATTTAAACACATGTGTAACAGGGCTTTGTTTGTTCCACGATCTAATTGCAGAAATGGCACTTCTTGCTGGGCCACTCGCATTATCTTTTGCAATGGCTGATTTCTTACTTGCTGGTAATTTATTCCAAGCACTAACGTTGCTTCTAGCTTTGTTGACATTACCTGAAGCTAAATCATTTGCTAAAGCTTTTTTCATCGGCATTGACATTGAATTCCATGCATTCGCTGTACCATGTGCTCGATTGATTTTTCCAGAAGCTAAGTCATTAGCAATCGCATTTTTTACACTCACCGGCATCGTGTTCCAACCTTTTACCATGTTGTTTGCGTTGTTCATTTTACCGCTAGCCATATCGTTCACGATTGCATTCTTAACTGATACTGGCATACTGTTCCATTGTGCAGTTGAAAGCTTAACACCTTTCATCGGGCCAGTAGCATTATCTTTAATAGCAGCCACCTGTTGCTTTAATGTCATGCTATTCCAAGCTCCAGTTGATTTCAAAGTCTTAATCATATCCGCTCCACCATCAGATTTAATAATGGCTTTTTGTTCCTTTAGGGTTAACTTGTTCCATTCACCTGATTTTGTTAACGAATTAATAATGGGCAACGATGCTTCATCTTTAACTAGCGCCTTTTTATCAGCCAGTTTCATACTATTCCAACGATTACTCTGAATGGCCGCTTCAACAACCATGGCTTTAACGTTTGAAGAAGCATTTGCTTTTTTGGCATTGAAAAGCATTTCATTCCATTTATCTTTTGATTTAGCTGCCTTGTTAACTTCATCCTGGGCGTTTTGTTTCAGTTTCCCAGTTTTAGGATCAAAAACTAATTTGTTCCAGTCATTTGCAGCTTTCTTTGCATGTTTTGTCATATCATTTGTGACTGTCATTAATGAACTATTGGACTTTGCAGCCTTTTGAGCAGCTTTTTCATTAGCTGACATAACAGACTTGTAAGTCACACCGTAATCAGAAAGCATTGTATTAATCTCATCAATTGAGTACCCCTGGCTACGCCACATTTCAATTTCATCACCTAAATATGAATTCATTGTGGATGCATGTTCTTTTTTCAATGCCTTAGATTGTTGGTTGTAAGATTTTTCAGAAATTAAACCTTCTTTGTAGCTATTTTTCAAAGTTTTACTTCGTGTCTGGTACGACTTCTGTTCTTGGTTAATTAACTTGTCTAAGCCATCCATTGCATCAGCAATCTGTTGTTTATTCATCGACTCAATATCACCGTTTAGTGCTTTTTGAATAGCTTTCTTTTTTGATGCTGAAACATTTAACAATGAAACTTCATCATTCGCAAGCTTTTGTTGAGCGTTTCTAATAAAGACCGTTTCATCAGAAGTTAAATCTCGATGTTCTTTGCTGGCTCTCTTATAGATTGCCTGCACATTCTTAGTCAGTGCATCATCTTCTTTAAGAAGTGCCGCATTACCTTTTTTCTTAGCATCCAGTGATTTTTGAGCTTCACCACGAACGCTGGCAGGAAGTTTATCAACATCTTTTTGCATTTTAGAAATTGAATCATTTGAATCTTTTTGCATTTGTTTAAATGCTTTACCAAATTCACTGCTCATTTGTTTAGCTGAAGATGAAGAACTCGTACCAAACGTATTTAACTGTGCGTTAGTAGTCGACACAAACTGGCTCATTTTTGTGAGTGATTTGTCGGCTGCTGCTCCAACATCTGAACCCCATTTGGAAGCTCTTTGAGAAGATTCATAAGCTTTCTTGCCCCATGCTTCCCAAATAATTGTACCCGCGGCCACTGCTGCACCCACACCAATGATAGTAGCTCCTAATGGACTGATAGCGGTACCTAGAACACCTGCCTCACCCCCGGCAGTTAAGAATGTACTGCCTAGTAGGCTAAAACCACTACGCGCATTAGTGGCAGTACTATTAGCCGTAGTTAATGTTTTTCCAAATTGATCAACAATTCCAGAACTGTTACCAACGGTATTAGACATACCACCTACTACAGTTTCGGTACCTTTAACAGTTCCATTTAAAACTGCTGTTTTTGCGCGCCATCCTTCATACTTACTAATAACGCCCACAACACCAGAGCCAAGTTTACCGAAACCACTAAATAAACCACCCGTCAGTTTCAATAAAGGGCCTCCAGCTGCAACAGCCAATCCCATATGTATAATCAACTGTTGTGTTGAATCGTCCATTTTACTAAAGCCATTAATTACATTCGTGGCTTCTTTTACAAGCGGCGTTAAGGTTGGTAGAAGTTTCTCACCTATCGTTACACCAAGAAGTTGAACAGATGATTGAAATCTTTTAATTTGATTAGCTTTTGTATCGTTTAATTGGTCGGCAACCTTTTTAGTTGCACCACCAGCATCTTCAGTATTCTTAGTCAGTTCACGAAGTTTGCCAGAACCTGCATCAATTAATGCATTAGCGGCGGCTTGATTTTCACGACCAAATGCTTGTGCTAAAGCTTTTCCACGTTCAGCATTTGACCAACCTTTTGTGCCGTTAGTAATATCATCAATTAATTGTGGCAGGTTATGCGAGTCTTCTTGTAGCCGTTTAGAGCTTAGACCCATTGCTTTAAATCCAGCAGTATTTTGAGTAGTCGGTTTAACCAACGAAGTTAAAATACCACGTAAGTTTGTACCTGCTTTTTGGCCTTCAATACCCCGGTTACTCAATTCACCAATTGCAGCAGCTGTTTGTTGAACGCTCAACCCTAATCCTTTAGCAACTGGTCCAACGTAGCTCATAGCTTCCGACATATCGCCAAAACCAGCTGCAGTTGCATTAGCAGCATAAGTTAGCGAATCGGTAACCATTTGAGTATTCTTCATGGTTCCTTGAACCGAGTTAGTCTTCAACCCGAACTGCTCAACAATTGAAGCTGTAGCTTGCATTACAGTTCCCAATGATTCGCCCGAAGCCTTAGATGCATCTAATACGGCTGGCATAGATCCCATAACTTGTTTAGTTGTGAAACCACGCTTAATCATTTCAGACATAGCGTTGTTAATTTCTGTGGTAGAAATACCGTACTGCATTGACCATTTCTTTGAACTGCTTGCTAACTCATCTAATTGAGCCCTGAACTTAGCTGTTACAGCCCCAGCATTGGTTAACAGTGGGCCCATGGCACTAATCTGTGAGTCAAAATCAACTGCCGACTTGGCAGCCAAAGTAAATCCTAAAGCCAATGGTGCAGATACTTTGCTAACCTTTGAACCCATGCTACTAAGATTCCCGCCAATAGATGAACTAGCCTTACTAACTTTATTTAATGCACCAGTCCACCCTGTGGTTTCAACTCTAGCCTTAGCCATAGCGCTAGCATTGTTAGCTAATTGCGTTCTGAATGATGCAAGTTTTGCATTAGCGTTCTGTAATTGTGTTGCTAACCTTGTAGTTGCTTGCGTCGCTTTACCATTAACAAAAGAGTCATCATAAGACTTTTTCAGACTTTTGACGACTCTTTCTTGTGCTGTGATTACGCTTGTTAATCCACGTTGCTTAGCAGCTAAAACATCTAATTGTTTCCCACTAGCTGACATGACAGACATTCCAGACTTCATCTCAGCCATTGCATATTTAACCTGTTGCTTAGCACCAGTTAATCCTTTGCCAAATGATGAGCTATCTAATCCTAACTCAATGACCATTTGGCCTAATGGTTCTGCCATTTATATTGTCCTCCTTTCCTATATTGATCTAACAAAGTCAGCCAGTGACATAACTTCTTCTTTAGCTTCTGGTTCCACATCTTCTGCCTGTATCGTGCTAATCAGTGTGTTGTAGTCAGTGTCCATAACATCGTTAATTGAGAATCCTGGATAAATTTTTAAAATTGATTTAATCATTTTATAAACTCCGTCCAGAGCTTCTTTAGCGGAAACCTTTTCGTCTAGGCTTCCGCTATCTCGTTTGGGTCGACACCAAGCATTTCTGCAATAGTATTTTCCATATCATCTGTTGCTGTTGCGGAACTCAATCCATCTAATACAGCGTCTGCAGTAACACGTTTGTCATCAAACAAACTGGCAATAAACTTAGCCTTTTTTTCTAACCATTCAGCCTGTGTGATTTGCGTTTCTTCGATTGATTGATTCATTTTTAACATTTCAATTTGTTTTCTAAATGGTACAAATGTCTGTTCAAAATGTTCTTTTTTTCCTTTGATCATTAAATCAATTGATACTGGTTTTGTCATTGTTAATTTCTCCTCACATAGCAAAAAAAGCCGCCCGTTTCCGTATTGTGTATTTCAGCGGCGACTTAGTTATTTTTAATTTTTTATCCTGCAACTGGATCAGTGACATTGATTGTTACATCACTAGTCTTGCTACCATCTTTCGTAGTTCCAGTTGCCTTAGTAGATCCTGCTTTAACAGCTGTTACTTTACCAGTAGCGTCAACTGTCGCAATCGTTGTATCGGCTACTTTATAAGTAACTGTCTTTTCGGTTGCGTTGTTTGGTGCTACAACAGCATTTAGTTGTGCTGTTTTACCAATTTCAACAGATACTGTGGTTGGATTAAAAGATAATCCAGTAACAGCGACTGTTGTTTCACCAGCGTTCTCAGCTGGGACTACACTTTTGGGTCTCCTAGAACCTGTGTAGTTAATGCAGTAATTGTTTCTTCATCTGAACCAACATATTTACCGACATATTGGCCATTAGTTTCATCATCTTTGTCAGATGCCATTGCTGTAAAGTCCCAATCATCTGCTTCAGGTTTGTAAGTTTCCGAAGGATCCAATGAGTCTGCGGATACTTTATCACGTGAGAATACGCCCTTAAAGAAGCCAAATAAGGCTTTTCCACCGTGTCCATCTGATGATTCCATCAGGACTGAACAATAAGGTGCTTCTGTATCATTTCCAATATACGAAATCTTGTTGTCGCCAGTCTTGAATCCTAATAACCGATCTGATGCGTCTTCAGGCATATCCAAGATACCTAGTGCAACGGCAAGATCACCAACACCTTTACGTGAGATGTAATAAGTGATGTCTGATCCAGCAACTTTTGTAGCTTTAACTGACATACCTGAAATTTCAAATTTTGTTGTTGCACCTTTGTCTTGTTTACCTTCAATAACAATAACATCACCGTTTGGTGTGCCATCAGCCATGTATGGTTGAATCTTCATTCTTTTAAATCCTACTAGCATAATTTAATTCCTTCTTTCAATTTAATAATTAGTGTCATATAGTTTTGTGTTTCCTTCATATCTACGAGCATCAACATACATCCCCGTGTCAGCGAAATACTCATCTAGACCATCGGATAGTTGAGACAAATTAAAAGCAGCCATCACTTTTTTGATAGCTGCTTGAATTTGTTTACATAATTTTCTATCAGTTGACTGAACATCTAACTGAAAAATAAAGTTTGTCGTTAATCCTTGATTACTTCCGCCTGTTTGATCTTGGGGTGGACGCAATGGTTTGATGATTAGTTTAGTTGATTTGGTATCTTCACTCTCTGGAAAGTCGTAGTAAAAGATATGGTTTTTCAACTTTGATTCAATTAATGAATCATTTAGCAACGCATCGTAGATATTAGTTAGCATGTCTTGAATCATAATAATTTCTCCAATTCATGTTTTTCTAATTCTTTCATCTTCGTTTTAGATGAATCCCAGGCGTTTTGAACTTTGCCTGAACCACGAGGTGAATAAGTACGGCCAAAGCGCGTGTAGCCAAATTCATTAAGATGGACAAGCCGATACCGTTGTACTGAACCGTTTCCATCCCAACCAATGTGAACAAGCCTTGTACCATGTTTTAATCTTGACTTTCCAACAACAACTTCATGAACAGTCGCTCCAGTATCACGATACGAAGCAACTGCATTCTTGAGTTGGACTGCCATATATCGGCCAGCAACTTGCAAAGCCTGGTTAGAATATTTAGCAACTGCTGCAGAACCAAGTTTCTTTTCCATTTTTTCGAGAACTTCATCCATTCCCCTGATTGTGACATCTCCACCATTCATGATCCATCACGTCCTAAAATAATCTTAACGAACCTATTATTTTCAAAATCATGTGCAACTTCAACAATATTCCACTGTTTAAATGTCTTATCTGAGTTTTGATATCGATAATCTTGTATCTCAACCAAATCTGACGTTGATGGGATATAATCACCCAACGGATCTGGTATTTTAATTGTCAATCCTTCGGTAACACTATGTGCATCCAACACAACTTGATCCTTTGAACTTGGATCATATGCTAAGGCGAGACAATGAAAAAGTTCATCACCTTTATGTGTGCCTGGCTCAGGGCCATTTGAATTTTGACTATAAAAATAGACTAGTGTATTTAACTGACTAGTCTTAATTTCTGGTATCTGGTATTTATTCAGTACCGTCACTAGAATCACCTTCTTCACTAGGTTTGTACCCTTTTAACGATAAACTCATTAAACGACTACTGAAATTGTCTTCAAAATATTCAAGTGAATCATTATAGCTATACCTTACCCGCTCATTGACAAGTTCAATGAATTCAGTATCAGTTTCATCTGTAAAACCAGTAATTTGCTTAATAGCGTCCACTGAAGCGTTAATTGAGGACTGTAAATCATCATCTTGCGCCGTATTAAAGATGTGTAAACGATCTTTAACGCCTTGCAACAAATCTGTATACGTGACTTTTTCGCTCATCTAATCACCACCTAAGCGGCTGAAACTGTAACTTTAACTGACGCGGTAAATGCTCCACTAGTTGCAGTAATGTTGGCCGAACCTTCTGCTACTGCTGTGATAGTGCCATCTGTCCCTACAGTCGCAATTGCTTCATTATCAGATGCATAAGTAATTGCACCATTCACAGTTGCAGCATCATCAGCATCAGCTGGATCAGATGTGGCCGTTACTTGCTTAGTGTCGCCAACTTTCATCGAAGCCGTTGCCTGGCTCATAGTTAAGCTAGTCGCTGGTTTCGGAGTTGGCTCTACGCTTTTGGGGCTGTGGTAGCTTCTGTTGGTGTAGTACCTGGTGCAGCTAATGCTAAATCATAAACAACTGCAGCATTATTATCCTTAGCTTTGCCATAGAAGAATTGTTTTGCAACATATAAATCCATATCCTCAATTGCTAATGTTTGGTCGAACACTGCAATACTTAATGGGCCAGCTTGGTATGCATCGTAACGTCCTTGAACAAAGGCGATTACTTTACCTTCTGGAGCAAATTCTGATTCAACAGTACTTAATCCAAATGGAAATGCTGTTACAAATTGGCCTGCTAAGTTTTGTACCATGAATTGCGCTTCAACGTCTAATGAATCACCAGGTGCCATAATAAGTACAGTCTTACCTTTAGCAACAACAGGATGTCCATTTTCTTTTGTTGATAATGTTTTAATCAACCCTGCTAATTCCTTAGCAGCTGTCTTAGTATCAGCAAAAGTTAATGTACCAGCAGATGCCTTTTGTGGATAAGTTGTTACTTCGTTAGCTGTAGTACCCTTTGATAAATCACGATCTAAACCAATTGGCTTGTCGTTACCATCACCAGAAATAAATGCAGCTTCAGCTCCTGCAGCAAATGCTTCGGTAATTTGTGTAACAACATATTGTTTGATCCATGATGGGCCAAATGTTTCGATATCTTTTGGCAATGCTACAAAGGCAGTTGCTTTGCTTTGATCAGCTTTTGTAACATCGAACGTAGCGTCAAGTTGACCTTTGATATCGCCAAAGATCTTACCCCAAACGATTGCACCCTTAGCATCAGATTGGATAATCTTCAAACTAATACCTTGATTTTGTAATCCGATTACACTAAGTACTGGATGTAATTGAACCATGTCATCGAATACTTCTGTGACAACAGTTTCAGGTAATAGTTTAGGTTCCTTAGTGCCAACTTCAGTAGTTAATTCGTTAAAGAATTTAACTTCTTCATTAGTCATCTTTGGGTCTTGACGTTGTGCAGCAAAGGTTGCTTCGGTTGAATTTTTAACTTGTTCTTTGATTTCGGCCATTGTGTCTTCACTTAAGGCATCCATCATATCTGTGAATGCTGCTTGTTGTACTTCAGCTTCTGCTCCACTTTTAACAGCGTCCGCATAGGCTGTACGTTTTTCTTTAAAGTTAGTAAATTGTGTTCCACTTAATTGCATAGTCATAATTTTATGATCTCCTTTATATTTGAGCTAAAAAACGAACATCGGATTAACCCGTTGCTCGATTTTGTTTTTCTTATTCAACTTGGTTGTTTCTTCAAAATCTTTAATCTTGCTATCAATAATGTCTTTAATTTCACCAATGCTTTCATCACTTAACGAAATTTGGACTGTTTGATCTTTTACGGATTTATTTTTTAAAAGCTTCTCCCTTGCTTCACTAATCATATCTGTGGATACCAATCCGGCACCAAATGCATTAGTTAACTGTAAATCAGCGTCAGTTTGTTTATCAAACATGATTTCATCAACTAACCCTTTTTCTTTAGCTTGTTCAGCATTAAGCCAGGTCGTTTCATTCATCATATTTAATACTTCTTCTTCAGACATACCAGTTTTATCAATGTAGGGTGTAGCAAAACTCTTATTAAAAGTTTCGAGTACTCCGGCTTCCTTTTTGTGATCATTAGAATCACCAGATACTGTTGACTGCACATTATGAATCATCATTTGTGCAGTTGGGCTCATTTCAACATGATCACCAGCCATTGCAATTACAGAAGCAGCTGAAGCAGCCATTCCTACAATATGCACGTTGACAGTTCCGTCATAGTTCCGTAATGCGGTATAAATCTCACTACCAGCATCAATAAGCCCGCCACCAGAGTTCACAATAACATCAACTTCTGACCCGTCATCAGGTAGAGCATCATTAATGTCACTAGGCGATACAGCTGGCATTTTGAAATAATCGTAAAACCATTTATCGCCGTCTGAAACAACAGGGCCCTTAATATTAATCTGTGGTGTCATTATTATCACTTCCTTTCGTTGTGTCATAGTTTTTGGTCATGACAAATGTATCTCCACCTTCGCGCGGGTCATAACCAAGCTTTCGTCTAATCTCATTAGGACTAAATGCACTGCTTGAAATCGTCTTATCAATTGCTTCAGCCATTTCAAACAGATCAGGTGTATCAATTCCGATTGTTTCAACATGTTTACCCGATCTAAATTCAGATTCGGTAAACAATTTGGCATTTAATTCATCCCTAATTTTCTTCAATAGCGGTTGAATACAGAACTTGATGTAGGCTTTATTGTTCTGATCAACTTCTGCCATTTGGCCATGGATTAAAGCAGGTGGTACACCAAGAATATTTGCCACGTCATCAGTAAATGAATCTAGCAGTCCACTCACCTGGTTAACGTCTTGGTTCTTATCTCCCACGCCACCAGATACTTCGTTGTAATCAAACTCTTTAGTAACAGGAACAATTGCAACACTATTCTTCTTAAACGATTGAAAAATCTTATCAATATATTTTTGCAATGACGCTGAACGCTGTTCTTGTGTCCCATTAGTCACGTTTGCCTTAACAGTTGCTCGGATTTGATTGTTACGTAAATTGATCTCAATCAATCGCCCAAATAATGTTCCATAATCATTCCATAAGCCACCTACGTATCGTTCTAACTCTTTACTGTTGTACTTCATGTACCATACTTCATCCATACTGAATGTTCGTTGAAATGTGTATTGTTTAACTGTTACCCCACTAAATGTATCTGAATAATTGGCATATTCATTTCGCACAAAATCATCAGCCACTAACAGATCATCAGTATCATTTTTGATAACTAACACTTCGTTATCCGATAGCAATTTATAAATTACTTCTTGCCAAAAATTAGCAGCGGATAAATCAGTGTTTGGTTTAACATTTAGCTTATACGACCATGGTGTGTCTAACTTCTGAACACCGTTCATAAATTGAAACTCAGTAGTACTGATAGATCGAGCAATAAAATTAATCACTTTATCCATGGCCATTCGTTTTGCATATACCTTATTACCAATATCGTCTAGCAAATCAGCATCGTAAATATAACTAGCATCTTGCCGTCTAGTAAAAAGTTCCATGAAATTTTTAAAACTTGCCACATAATCACCTTCTTTCAATTTAAAAATCTAGGCCTGACAACAATCCCAGTTCTTCGTCTATATCAACGTCTGGTAAATCATCAGCGTGCCACAGGCCGTATTCAAAACATTTGAAACCATCCGTCTTACGTCTACGTTCTTCTTTTTTGCCATACTTCTTGTTTCCGTTCCGATCAATAGTGACCAGAACATTTTGTGTATTCCAACGCATTAATGGATTATCTCCCCAAATGAATTTGTTATTAGCAAAGCCATCTTCTATTCGGGGAGCTAATAGACCATCAGCTGCAGTTGGATTTCTAATTACTTCAACTTCAAAGTCAGCATCTTCAAAGAAGTGACGCAACAAGTCAGCCCTAAAGTTATCAATCCAAATTGTGTCGATCATGTAGTTGTCTCTTTGCTTAACAAACCAATCAACTACAACCTTTGGATCAATAGTTGGCTTGTTTTCAATTGTTAGTAACCCTGCGTTTTCCCAATCTTCAATTGGAGCTGCATTCTTTGGCCGTGCTTTTTCATTGCTAGAATAGCCATAATATTTATCTACAAAAGCTTTGCGCGCCCACTGATGTTGAATGTGGTAATACTTGCCGTGCATTTTAAAAGTCAACCCTGCAGCACAGAAGTCACGCATACTTGCAAAGTCGACAGAGCCCATTGACTCGCGTCCCGACAAATCAGGTAATGGCTGATTAGTAGCTTTAATTTGTTCATATGGAGCCACCGACTTTTCAGGATCAACAAGTGGTAAGTTCATCCGTTTCGTCATAAACTCTTCTCGCATACTGGGCTGTGACTGCATTTTGATGTATTGCTTTTTGACTTTGCGCTGCAATGTTTTTCCATACTCTGTCATTGGTTTGACCAGCATTGGATTTGCCATTTGCCAATTATTTTCATCATCAACCTGTTCCGGATTATCCAATTTACACCAAAAAGGGAACATCGTATCTGGCGGTAATTCACCACGCATAACTTGTAATGCGATTGCCTTTTTGCCGTCTAAATATCCATCACGAACGTAACCATCTGATCCTAATTCAAATTGTCTCGATTCAGGTACCTTACCAAGACCTGATTCATAAACCGCAACTCCTGAATCGTCTTGATACATATGAATTTCATCAAAGACATCAAATCCGTCTCGCAGACCATCTTTCGTCTTACCATTAGAAGTTTGGTAAACCACAGTAGAATGTGTATCAGCAACTTCAATTTTTGATTTATTAGCATTGAACACTGAAAGTCCTTCAGCATTTGATTGAACAATATTATATATTTCTTCAATCGAAGTCTTGGCTTGGTCTTCTGAATTAGCAACAATTGAACCATTGTAACCAGGTATTCCATTTAAAGGGCTGATGAAGTAAGCGCTCAGTGCACTAATTAATCCATTTTTTCCAGCTCCCCGACCAACAATCCAAAAATGTTCATCATAATAAATATCATTTGTTTTCGAGTCATACAAAAAGACGAAAGCAATTAAGAATTTTTGATACTGAGCTGTTGGAAAAAACCACTTCTCAGTGAACTTAATGCAATCGTCTATCTTCTCTTCGTCAAAATATAAATCTTCATTTATGAGCACATATTTCCTTAAATACTCAATTAACATGATTCGTTCTTTATTCAGTAAAATAATGCCGTTATCGTAGGCTTTTAGGTACTCATCTACATACTTTTGATGAATCATACCAAACCACCTTTATTCCCCTTAGGGGGCGTTTTAGGCGCGTTTTTCCGAATAGGATTCATCATACTTTTGATGTTTTTTTCCAATTCAAGCAACTGTGTGTTCAGCCTTTGCTTCTCTGTAATAGCTGGATTGATTTTAACAAACTTCTGAGTGCTGTTTTCCACAACAATGGCTACACCATCGGTGTTTAGCGTCTTATCTAATTTTCGATACAGCTTTTCTAAATCAATATAACGTTCAATTTTCTTCTGCAAAAGTTGGTCTTTTTGATCACTATTATCTCTAAAATATCTTTCCAATTTGGTTAATGTCACTGCACACCCCCCCTATCTAAGTAAATTTTTAACACATTTTTCCGAAGTCGAGTCCTATCCACCGGTTCCCATTTCAAATTTCTGAGTGAAATTTTTTAGGCGGGGGGGTAGAAAAATTTTTTGAAATTATTTTCTGAGAAAGCATTTTTCCACATAGTAACGAGCTGAGACCTTTAATTGAGCTGACATGGCCTTATTCATCACATTGGCATATGCCTTAGCCTTGTGGATAGACATGAATGCTTTGTCTGTCATGGTTAGGCCATAAGCTTTCTTTATTACTACATACACTACCTGTTCTTCCATGCTGTCCTCCCTACTCTATCCACATCTGATTATTAACTTGATCAATATGAAGTTCATGAAGTGTTGGTAACTCTTCTGACTTGAGATAGAACATGACGTGATACATGTTCTTGCCTGTGTCCCTATCGTCATTATATGTGTGGTACTCATACCTGCATGACACTATGGCTGCTGGCTCATCATTAACATATAATCTTGGTATTTTACTATCAGTGCTTAGATTGATATAGATGTTAGGCTTATGTGCTGTGTACTTCATATCTAATCCCATCGCTCATCATCACTCCATTTGTTCTTAATCTTATGTTGCTTATCCTTTGATGCATAGTTGAATCTGTGGTGTCGTTTGTTGTGGCAGTCCTTACACAATGTTCTTAGGTTATCCGCATCTAATGCTAAGTCAGGATAGTACTCTAACTCTTTGATGTGATCTACTTCTAATACGCTATCTGCTTGAGTAGTGACCTTGCCATCAGCCTTACACCTCTGGCACTCATAGTTATCACGTTGCATAACCCAGTCACGCAAGTGTCGCCACTCCATTGAGTTGTAGAACAATGCACGTTGTTCGTGTGTATCTGTCTTAATGTTCATAGCATTATCTTTTAACTCACCCCACAATAAAACCGCCACAAGAATTGAACCCGTGACGGTTGATGTATAAATATAGTTCTATTTCTAATTTGGTGAAAGGTGTTGAAACTATGATGAAGAACACAAGTCTAGGTTCAATCCTTCACGTATTTAACAAAAAAATGATATCCAATCAGAGTACACGCTGTTGTCGAACAGATCATCGAATTAAAATACTATATCGCTCTCTGACAAAATATCATGCTATTAAGATAACACCACGGAAGCAATAAGTCGGCACTATTTAGGGTGCTACTTTGTTGATACCACGTTACGTTATTCAAACAGGTTAATTTGGTTTGGATCATCATGTACGTCCCACATATCTAACCAGGTCAAACGGCGCTTTAATTCAGCGTGTAATCTTTTAATCGTAGCGTATGAATACCCAATATCAGGGATATCAGCAATCTCTGATAACGATAGCCCGTTGATATATTTCTCTTTGAGTATTCGATTCTCAATACCGTCAAATCTATCCAATAGCTTTAATACTTCTGCACGCAGTTGATAGTCCTGTTCTAAGTTACGTTCATGACTCGCAATGATATCTTCGAGTGCAGACGCTTTCGAGTTCTTGTTTAGTTTAACGGTACTTAAGTCGCCATCTTGCCACCTTGCTAATTCAATCAGACAACGTTTCATATCTAGCTCAATGTTCATGATCTCTTCTTCATTTGCTAAATATGTCTGTAGCCATTGAAAACTATTATGATCTTCCAAACCCCTGTCACTCCTGTCTTTTATGGTATAATCATTTTGAAGTTATGATTTTGAGTGGTCGGGCGTCCAGAGATGGGCGTCTTTTTTTATGCAATTTTCAATAATACCCAAGCCACAAACATAATGAATGCCATTACGTTGAACATGATTACTAATCCTTGTACTAAGAAATAACCTGCAATTACGCCTAATGTTGCCATTACATATTTCATTTGCCAGCGTCCCCCTTGAATCGGAGTGCTGTAATCCGTCTAGTAAGCGTGCTTCGATAACCTTTCATGTACATAACTTGCGTGTTAAGCAATCCCTGTTGTTCAAAATCTAGTTTCTGAATTGCTTGTTGAGCACTTGCAATTTTAAGATCAAGGTCATTTTGTTCGATAATTAAATCTCTTAGTGCTTCCTTAGTCGCTTTCATTTAGTTTCCTCCCACACATTGGACAATAGTTAATTGTTGTTGAACCGCCATATCCATTTGAACCATTTTCTTCTAACCAACCATTGCTTGTGATTGTAACGTCCATGCTGTCATAACCGTTAGCTTTGATGATTGGCTTATATGGCTCATGGCAATACACACAATTTTCATTCATTATGTTCACTCTCCAATAGCTCTGCATTTTCGTGGATATTTCCGATAACTTCAAACTCATAATCATCAGCAGGGATAATGGATTCATAATCACCGTCCAAATAATTTAGTTTTAACGAACATTGAATGATGCTAATTTTTGCTGGTACAGAAATCCCTGTGACAAGAACTATGTCGTTTTCAAAAATATCAATGTGCAACTTATCTTCTAAGCCGGTCCACTGTTCTAAAATCACATCTTCAAATGGCACTTCAGTGTCACGTTTAAAATCAACGGTTTCACGGTACCAATCAATTAGTTTTACTTTCTCTAAAACTTCACGTTTCTTATTCCACGCTCTAAATCTAGGTATCATCTTCATTCCTCCCACTTAATCAATTTCTGTAACTTGTGATCAATCAGCCAAAACACGAAATCGTCATATCTATTCCATGTATGAAGCCCGTGTGATAACCGATTAAATGTAGTTATTGAATACGGTGTTTTTGCGTTTTCCCGTTTCAACTTGTCTGCTAACTCACTGAATGACATGTCTGTGTTATCAGATACATATTTGTAAAACGTTGTGTTTACCTTCATAGCTAATCCTCATACATAATTAGTGCTGAAAACATGTATAGACCGTTACCCTGCGTCATTTGGTATTTGATATCAATAACTTTTTTATTCAGAATAAAATTGTTAATTGCGTCATCTAATGGTGAAATCTGTAATCCACCATATCTAAATAACTTTACTTTCATATCTATTCCTCCACATATTCCCTTGGCAGTTGCATAATCCATTCGGGTGCGTTTAAGTCTTTGAGTTGTGAATCTGTGAATAATAATTGATACATGCTTCGTTCAGTGCTCGCATCAAACTCTTCTACCTCTGTGTTATAAGCAACATAACGTTTATCACCGCCAAAGGCTAACCCTTGCAACGGAACTCTAAACTTCCGCTCTGCTAGTTTGAAGCCGTGAATTAAGCCACGTGCAATTATTAATTGACGCTTGCCTAATTCTTGACCGTTGCCACTGGCTAACAGCCATTTTTTAGTTGTTTCATCATCTGTCAAAAGCCAACTGAGGTTAAACAAAGTTTGATGACCTACAAGCTCTTCATAAACATCCCATGGTATTTCCTCTGGCACTTTGACTTTGAGTTGATCCTTGACTAGGTCGGTAATGTCGAATTTAGTATAATTTGCCGTGTGAAAACTCATTTCTATTTCATTATCAAGAGGACTATATGTGTATCCACTGTCTCCAGTTAATTTTCTTTGGTTAGCTATCGTTTTATAAAATTCATGCAGTGTAGTTTCAATTTTCATCCTTTATTCACTCCCTATTTGTATATAACAATTAATTATCTTGCATTATGCAACCCGTATTTTAGCAGTCGTTACCATACTGTATTGATGTCCCTTAGAATATTTGCTTGCCATGTCTCGATCTAAAAAAACTTTTAAGATATGATCCTTAACCTTCACCACATAGCACTTCACTTCTCTGTATTCATTGTGCATATCCGTACCCCTTACTGAATAATTTTTAATGCGTCATCAGCGCTTCTAGCCACACCGTATAAAACTGGGAACTTAGCTATATAATTTGCAAATGTTTTCTGATCAGGTCGTAGCTTACCTTTTTCATTTTTAACTTCGACTAAAACCATTTTTCCGTCTGATTGACGAAATCCTGTAATATCTGGCCACCCTTTCGGGAACAACATAATTGTGCGATCATCCTTAGTTCTAATTTTTCCAGCATTACTTCGACAGACTGTGCAACCTGCCCTGGACAATGCAACTAAAATCTCTGATTGTATTTGATGTTCTGATTTGATAAGTTTCACCTCGATGTGACAGATAATGTGACGGATAAATAAATCGCTGATGATTTACTCCCACAATGTTTTTGAATGTCTTGTGACAGATGTGACGGATATTTATCAAAACTCTTTTCTCTTATATACATTCTTTTTCTTCTCTATATATACTTTTAACTAAAACATCCGTCACATATATAAAAAAGTGGGTCTATTGGTAATAGTGTCAACGGTTGTAGCGTTTCAATCATCCGTCACACATCCGTCACATTTTTTATTTAATCCAATCTAATCTAGTATCTGGTGTAATTCTTAAACCTGAGTAAAACCTTCCATTACGATCTTTTGAATAATCGAACTTCTGTTGCATCTCTCGTCCAAACTTTTGCTTGCTCATTGAGTATTCTGAATTTTCTACTGCCCAATTTTTATAAGTTTTAAACAATTCACCAGCTGGTGCTCGATATGATACATCCGTATCACAGCACTCATTCACAAACATTGTGATTACATCCATCTCATCACGATATTCTTTGCTAGCATTTGTCACACTCTCTGGCGGATTTAATCCTTCACGTTGCCACTTCAGTGCTCCCTCAACAATCCAGTTCAGAATGCCAACTGATTCACGTTCAAGTTTGTACTTCAGGTCTTTATCGACTTTCTCAATTGGAATCTGAACTTTAAATGGAATCAACATTAATCTGCGCCAGATACCGTCATCAGTCCCACGAATGATTGGCTTGTGGTTAGTTGCTAACCACAACTTGAATTGTGGTTGATATTCGAACTCTTTGCCGTATAGATAACGTGCTGTTACGGTATCACCACCAGTTAATTGCTTGACTAATCCTTCATCCAATCGGACTCCGTCATTTGGCTCTGATGATGTGACTAGCCGTGCATTTTCTA